>NZ_JBVVPQ010000124.1:0-10709 GCF_055811695.1 Bradyrhizobium sp. MI1.3
CAGCACCCCGAGCCTACCGGCTCAAGGTGGGCAACGCCGACCTCTTCAGAAATTCAACAGAACCCGGGACATCCCCGCGTCAAGCGCGAAATAAGCCTGCTCACATGTTCGCGGAAACTTGTAAAGATCCTCCAGCGTCCAACGGCCATCCATATGAATGGGATACGTTCCATGGTGTCGTGCCATATGCCGCCGCCCCTCGATGTATTTTCTCTTACTGCCAGGCGGTCATCGCCTTGCTAGTGGCGTCCATCGCCCCGAGCAACTTACGAGCGTAATGTATCTGCCGACGGACAGTAAGGTTGGCCCCTTGACAATTATGGGGATATCCCCATAATAAAGGAAGTGACCATAAAACGGCCTGAACCTAAACCCTGCGTCTTTATTGGCTCGAGCCGTAAGGACCTGAAGCGATTCCCGGCCAAGGTGCAGAACCGCATGGGGCACGCCTTGCACCAAGTGCAAGAAGGTGAGGAGCCGATAGCTGCAAAGGCGCTGAAGGGATTCAGCGGGCGTGCTATCCTGGAGCTGGTCGATGATTTCGACAGCAACACCTACCGAGCCGTTTATACCGTTCGTTTTGCCGGAATGGTGTACGTGCTGCACGCTTTTCAAAAGAAAGCGAAGAACGGAATCGCCACCCCGCAGCAAGACATTGAACTTATCAAATCGCGCCTGCGTGATGCTGAGGAGCATTACCGTGCGCGTACGGACAAAGGAGGGCGCAAGCCATGACCAAACGCAAAATCGAGGCCTACGAGGGCAGCGGCAACATATTTGCCGATCTTGGTTTGCCCAATCCAGAAGAACGGCTGCTGAAATCCAGCATCGTCACTGAGCTGCATCGCCTGATCAAGGCACGCGACATGACCCAGGTTAAAGCGGCCAAGCTGATCGGGATCTCGCAGCCTGATCTGTCTCGTCTGCTGCGCGGCGACTACGATGACTATTCAGCCGAGCGCCTGATGAAAATGCTTACTGTGTTCGAGCAGGACATCGAGATCGTGATGCGACCTCACCGTAAGGCTGGCGAGCCGGGCCGCATCACGTTCAAACCTGTTGCAGCGTAACGAGAGCGGGCCATGGCCCGCTTCTTTTCTTCTTCCCCGCCTTGGAGACCTAAACATGAGGGCAAAGCGCGCCAAGCTCCAATCGCAGTCTCTCGCAAACCGCATTGCGGGTATTTCCGCCCTTGGGTTCGGGGTGAGCTGGAAGGCGCCCGAACCAGAGCGCGTGGTGGTGGGTGACGTTATCACAGCACTTCAGGACAAACGGGCATTGTATTCTCAAGCTGTCTGGGAAGAAAGAGCCGGCTCCGGAAATCTGAACAGGGCGATAAGTGGAGTTTCTGCCTGACGGCGGGCAAGATTGGCCCGCGAATCAGGAGAGACGATGACGAGACGCGCACGCCGGAACCACACACCGGCTTTCAAGGCGAAGGTGGCGCTGGCCGCTGTCAAGGGCGACCGAACGATAGCTCAATTGGCCGAGCACTTTGACGTTCACCCCAATCAGATTACGGCATGGAAAGCCCAGCTGGAGGGTGGAGCTTCCGGAGTTTTTGGACCTGGCGGCGCCGCGCCCGCCGTGCCTGCGATCGACGTGAAGTCGCTGCACGCCAAGATCGGAGAACTGACGCTGGAGAACGATTGGAGCGCTCACCAAGGCGGGATTGCTGAGCGCAAAGCGATGATCGACCGTGAGCACGATCTGTCGATCACCAGGCAGGCGGAAGTTTTGAAGATCAGCCGCGGCAGCGTCTATTACCTGCCGCGTCCGGTATCGCCCGACGACCTCGCGCTGATGCGGCGGCTCGACCGGTTGCATCTGGAGTTTCCCTTCGCCGGTTCGCGAATGTTGCGAGGCCTGCTGGCTGCCGAGGGGAGCAAGATCGGCCGCCGGCATGTCAAGACGCTGATGCGGCGGATGGGGATAGAGGCGCTGTACCGCCGTCCGCGCACCACCAAACCTGAGCCCGGGCACAAGATCTATCCGTATCTGCTGCGCGGCGTGGAGATCACGCGCCCGAACCAGGTCTGGGCGATGGACATCACCTACATCCCGATGGCGCGCGGCTTCGTGTATCTCGCTGTCGTCCTCGACTGGGCGACCCGCCGGGTCCTGTCGTGGCGGCTCTCGATCACGATGGAGGCGGCGTTCTGCGTCGAGACACTGGAGGACGCTTTGGCGCGTCACGGCAGGCCTGAAATCTTCAACACGGATCAGGGCTCGCAGTTCACCGGCTCGGCCTTCACCGGCGCGCTGGCCAGCAACGGCATCGCCATCAGCATGGACGGTAAAGGAGCTTGGCGGGACAACGTGTTCGTCGAGCGGCTGTGGCGCAGCGTCAAATACGAGGAGGTCTACTTGCGGGCCTACGACAGCGTGTCCGACGCCCGCGCCTCGATCGGCCGATACCTCGACTTTTACAATGGCCGACGTCCTCACTCGAGCCTTGACGGCGGCACACCGGATCAAGCCTACTTCAACCCGCTGCCAATCCGCATGGCGGCCTAACCCCGGCAGAGGCTCCACTTATCGACGCGGAGATTCTGTTCAGACAACCGGGACCAGCTCTGAACCAAGTCACGTCGTTCAATCCCTTCTTGAAATTCGGGACGAGCTCACAGGGGGCCTTAAACGGTTCAGCGACAATTCTCCGGCCAAGGATGCTTTTCGCATCATGCGAGCCTCCTGCCGGGACTTTCTGACCCTGACCAGCGCTAAGGCGTACGAGAACGGTCATGGGTCAATGCGCGGCGACCACCTGCGGGAACAGGAACAGTTTTTCATTGAACTGGGGCAGCTGCGCGCGATCTTCGGGCAGCAGCTTGCCGTGCAAGGTTACTTGCACGGTGTCGATATGGCAAGCCGTCGAAAGCTGCATTACCGAGCCGTAAACCGGCACGGGCCTCCACCGTTCAAGCGTCAAGCGGCTCATAAGTTTTGAGACAGCTCTCTTAACGCCAACTTCAGCACGCCCTCGCGCCATGGATGGAAACGAGAGAGAAGGCGATCTCGTTTTTCGTTGTAAAAGAACACGAAGCCTTCTTCGGCAACCGGGACCAGCGCTTGCCGGACCTGCCCTTCCTCGTCGGTATCTCTGAACTCCATAAATGGGGCGCAAATTAAGCTTCCGTTGAACGGCCTACCAATACCGTGGAACGTAAATACCAACCGAGCCCGCCGGGACCAATTCATATTCAAGGCCACCCATGACCGGTATTCTGTCGGGTCCGCGTAATAGTTCAGATGGAATTTTGCATTCTCAATGGTCTGGGCACGGAAGTAGTGATCTGTGTCCTTTGCTGAGTGGCTTGGAAATACTGAAGCCTTCTCGGTCACCTTCTGCAATGCCTGCACGACAGTAGGCGTAATTGCACGTAACCGTTCCATAAGGTCAGCTTCAAGCACCTCGGCCAGGCCAAAGACGACACGGAGCGACTTGAGCTTATCAGCCGCAACCTTATCTGCGGCCTTGAGCAGACCGCTAAGCGCAGACTGAACATCGTCCTGCGCAAGAATGGATTCAGAAATGGCGGAAGCCTTCCTGAATTGCGCGATTTGCAAACGAGCGATCAGGTCGGTAAGGGGCTTCAGATTACCCTTATCGGCCGCCTCCAAGGCGTCCAGATACTTAACCTTGTCATCCCGGGTGACGACGAGCGGAAAAAGCCCATCTTTCACGAGCACCAGCGAAGCCAATGCCCTAGCTACGCGGCCATTTCCATCCTGGAAGGGATGAATTTGGGTAAACCGGTGATGGAGCCAAGCGGCTTGCACCTCAGCCGGTACCGCCTTTGCTACATGTTGCTGGTGCAGTTCGATCAGGCGATCCATCTCGGACGCGACCTGTTCCGGTGGACAATACGTGTAAGTCACGCCGTCCCGGACAGGGTAGTTTGGCTGCGCTTTCCAGTCTCCCTTAATCAGCGGAATAGACACATAACGACCCTGCGCATCCTGGCCGTCAGTGACGTCCTGACTCCTCAGAAGAGCCGCATGAAGCTCTTTAACGTACGATACAGAAAGGTCCCGCTTGCTGCTTACAAAATCAAAAACCCCATCAAGGGCGTCCTTCTGGTCCCGCAGCAATTGGATAACGTACTCCCTTGGGCGATTGGTGGACCCATGGGTGAGCAGTTCGGCTTGAAAGCCCCTCTCGATCAGCGTTTGCGTGACACCTCTTTCTATCTCGTAGAGGTTCTCGATTACGCCGGTCTCAATAGCCCACTCACGACTCAGCTTTTCGGAAAACTCAGATAGTTGACGTGTGCCTTTGAGCCGCGCCTTTTGGTCGGTCCAAACCGCCTTGATGCCGGGGATCTCGGAGGCGCTCAGGAACTGAATATCGCCACCGAGATCTTCGATGCCGGTCACTGGATTCCAGATTGGATAGCTTTTTGCGACCGGCGGCGCCTTCGGTTGATCTGACCGCGGTACCTGAAGATCTTTGCCAAATGGGCGCTTGGTCCGAGGGTCCATGATGCTTCGCGGGATTGAGAGGGGCTGACGCTCAAAGGGTAAACCCAAGTAAGCATGACCGCCAGTCCAGAAATGACGATGGAATGGGCTTCCAAAGTTCGATGTCAGCAGCTTGGGGCCGCGCCCTGGCGCGGATTACTCCCTCACGTCTTTGAGCTTGCGAGAGTAATGGGACAGGAGATTATCAACGGAAAGATGGTGGGCATCGACCATCTTTTGAATGTGGTTTGGCGAGAGATCTGCGAAATTCTGCCTATCGAAGGCCTTGAAGAACTCTCGGCAAGCTTTCTCAAGTCGGCGCAAGTCCGCCACTGTCACACCTTCGACCTGGTGCGTGGAAGCAGCTGCGCTTTCGATGCGCTTCGCCCGGTGAATGATCAGTCGCTTCGCTTGCATGCCGACGTAGTGCTTGTCGAACCACGCAGCGGACCGGTTCATCTGTTCAGCCTCGCGCTTGTTCACCTCAGCGCGCATGATTTATTGCAAAGGACGCCCTTGGTCGGACATTCGGTTGGGCTCAGCTTCTTGGGCAACGATTTGTAGACGATGCAGTTCTGGCCTCGCCGGACGCAATCCGGATAGGTGATGTCGGACACGATTACTTTCTTGAATGCACCCTGCTCGGGGTTTGTAGGGTTCGGAACGGCAAAAACGCCGCTGCCCTTGTCGCCCGGCTTCTGTCCATCAAGGGCTTCTCGGTGGTCTGGTTCTCGCCGAAAGGCATGTGTGGTCTCCCTGAGCGTTGTGAGGGCGAGACGGCAGCGTATGGCACCTTATTCCTCGCTGATATTGAACGATGCGCCATGACTATCGAAACACTTCCATGGCTGGCCGTCCTTGAAGACAAGCGCATCCAGTCCCGTTGCCGTGTTTCGTACATCCTGCTCGCTGGACACGACCACATGGACGCTTTTGAATGTGTCCGACGGTGCATCTAAGGTGTAGATTACGAATGAAGACATTTCGTACTTTCATGATGGTGAGATGGTCGAAGTGACGGGCCTCGGAAGTTTTCCGGTCACTGCCACGCTAGAAGCTCAGGGTTGCCGTTGACGGACAATGATCCGAGATGGCCAGCAGCGGATCGAGATGGCCTTGCCCGGCCGGCCGCGTCCCTCCGAAGCGACCGATGGCAACCTTGCTCGCGGGATTTGGCACTGAAAGACCCGAACTCACGAGCATTTGGTCTAGCCCGATCGGATTGCGGCAGCCAAGGCTATCTGCGCGCGTTAGTGGCTTCAGCGCATCCTGATCGAACAGCTCCCGCTTAGAGCGCTCGCAGAGCTGCTTGGCGACAGCATTGACTCGGCATTCAGGCTCCAGGTGCGCGAGGGCGCTGGAAGCCGGGGCATCATCATTGACCTCGCCGTATAAGCTGCGAACGAGAACGCCGGTTGGCAGGGACGTCGCTGGGTCGCTTCCGTCGGAACGGATGGCTGATTTCGCGATAGAGGTTTTCTCGTGCGAGAGATTGCGGTTGAAATCCCCCATCAGGATGACCGGCATGCCAGACGAGCTTGCTTCTAGCCAATCCTCAAGCGGACGAACCTGTCGCTGGAGGATGGGACAAGCATCGCCGCCGCCATCAAGCTTGCCTCGGCCTTCGAGCGGGCTAACACAGGACGACTTGAGATGCACAGTCATGACTCGCAGCGGTCTGCCGTCGATCTGAAGCGTCAGCGATAACCCGGGACGTACCTGATCCGTCGCAGCGAGATCCGGCAGGGATAAGGTCGCAGCGACGGCGCAGTCGGAGCCCGTACCGAGACTCTTTTTCCAGGCAATGGCGAGCCGCTGGACCTTGAAATTGTCAAACGAGCAGATCTCGTAATCAGCACCGTTGTTTGGCAGAACTTCGCGCACGGCGGTGGCGCCGCTCACCTCCTGAAACGTCATGATGTCCGGATCGAGGATCCTGCCAATGAAATCTTGGAGCTGCTGAGAGCGCTTCTGATAGGCCGCTTCGGTCACCGGGACGATCTTGAAGTTCGCCTGATAGACGTCGCATGGAGGCTTTGCGGCAATGTCCCATTTGATCTTTGCGTTACGACCCCATTTGAGTTCCCAGCCTGGCTTTGTTGCCTTGGCTGTTGATGGTTCGAACAAGCCGCTGGCGGGATTGAGTGCGAAAGGCTGGCCGCAATCACGGATCCAATCCTTTGCTTCAGCCTGACTCAGATGCCAGCCGAGATTCCACGTTGCGATCTTGATGTCGCGCGCCTGCACGCCCTGCGTTGCTTCGAGCAGGACGAGAGCGGCTAGCAGGATCATTCGGCGAATTCTCATGAGACGCTCCTGACGTTGACCCATCGATGAGCCAGCCGCGACGGCGATCGTCGTATCGCGTTTGCAAAGGCGGAGAAGGGCCGGTGATGGTGCAGTCTGGGCCATGGTTGCAATCGCTTGATTTTAATCGGTTGCTAACGGCGTACGTTCAACGTCAATCAAAAGTTATGCGCAACGAAGCCGGTCGTGCCGCCCCTTCGGGCGTTCGGCCTATAGACCACGCTCTCTGGCGAGCGATGCTTTCGTCCCTTTTTTGTAAGCATCCTTTACCCACTCATCCCGCGTTTGCTTGAGCACAAGCGGGTCGGCCTCAGAGCCCGGCTTCGGCTTCGCTCCCTTCTTCTCATGGGTCTTGTTCCAAATGGCGCGAGCCCGATAGTGGTTGTAGAGGCGCATGAATTCCGCGACATAGGCCTGAGCGAGCGCGGCATTGCCCTTTATCTCCAAGACGTTCTCGTCGTTGGAATTCTCTGAGGCTTTGCTGAAATTGGGGGAGCCGGTGTAGATGGTCGGCTCCGCGGTGTCGCCGTCGATCACGATAAACTTGTGGTGCACATGGATCGGCGGAACGCTCGATTTCCTTTTTGCGGCCTTGGCCTTGCTCTTGGTGACCGACGCGTCGTAGCGCGTTGTGTCGATCGTCCTCAATTCGGGCAAGAAGCCACGCGGCGCATTGGCGCCGAAGGCTGAATAGGGAAGCGTGTCCGGATTCGTCTGCGAGCGGTGGAAGATCATGCTGGCGATCTCCGGAAGCTTTCGCTTTTCGCCCTTTTTGGTCGGCTTGTCGGGATCATCAATACTGTTCAACAACCCGTAGATCAGATGCTTCGGTGAATCTCCCTTCGCAAAGATGGCTTCCATGAGGGCCTTGTCGGACGCTGTGAACATACAGAACAACACCGACGATTTGGCCTTGCTTACAGCCTCCGTGACCGTGTCCAAAAATTCACGCTGGGTGCCGGGTTCCGGCAGAAAGAAAACGCGGATCTTGGTATCTTCAACGTCTGTCACATCGCTCCAGGCAGGCGCCTCCATATCCTTCTTGCCGATGTTTTTGGCGAGGAGATTGGCGCGCTCCGCATAGAGCGCGGCGAGTTCGCGCGAATGGATGATGTGCAGAAGATTCGCCTGCACCGTCTGGGCTTCGGGCGTGAAGTTTGTCGAGCCCATCAGCACGGCCTGCTCATGTTTCTTCTTATAAGAAACAATGAACTTGTCGTGCATCAGCTTTGAGATGGCATCGCGCTTATGGATCGAGATGTTGTGGCGTTCGTCCGCGATCAGATGGGCGGCGGTGCGGGATTTGGAATCGTCCGCTTTGTCGAAATAGACAATCGAGCCACGCCCCTCGAAGCTGGTAAAAGCGGGGATAACCCATCGGTTGTCCGTCAGATGGTAGATGACGCATTCGAACGCGTCGCTCTCCTCAAGGATCTCCGGGATCGCATTTTGAAGGCCGTTGGCGAGCCAATCCATTTGCTTCTCGAGCGGCTTGTCCTTTTGCTTGGCAAAGCTCTGGGCGCTCACGACGGCCCGGTTGAAATAGGTGGCGATCTGTCCCTGGAGCGGTTTTGGCACGGCGACCTTTCGCTTGCCGGCAGCTCCCTTTTGTACTTTCAGGTCGTTCGGGCCCGTGCCCAAGACCGGAATGACAGTGTATTCGAAGGTCTTTCCCTGGTCGTCGGTATTGATGCCGCCGTCCCACCAGTTGAACTTCTGGATCGGCGCGCGGTCGCTTCCCTTCGGGCGGGCGTCATCCGCAAGCGGGACAAAATCGAGCTTGTTGAACAAGAACTGCGGTTTTCCGTCGCGCCCGTAACCCGGCTTGCGCTGGATGGCGAAGCCCAGGAAATCCGGGTGGTCTACGCCGTCCTGCCAATCGAACGTCAAAAGCACGCAGCCCGGACTGGCATAAGCTCTGACTGACACTGGAGTGACCATGATCCTTCCCCCCGCTCGGCGGGATATCATGCACGAATAGACCGCTCGCGCAATACGAGCAGGAGGTGTATAACGCCCGTCCAGACGCTTTCCGCCTTTATATTCTTGTCATTTTTCTCTGGAGCATTGCGATGCCTGCCACCGTGCCCCACCAGCTCTACACCGCCGAAGATTTGTTGGGAGGCTTTAACCCGTGGGACCCGATGGGCTTCACGCTGTCGCGAGACTTCGCGATCTATCGCGAGTTCGCCAGCGATGGGGGCCCCTTGCCGGCGTCGCTCGCCATTCGCGCGGCGCAGGCCGCGCATGACGCCGCGATTGCCGATGCGCTGCGGGTCTTCCTGAAGACGGTTCAACGGCCGCTCGTGGGAGTCATGGGCGGCCACAGCCTTCCGCGCAATCACAAGGCCTATGCAGCCATCGCCCATCTCGCGCGCGATCTCGCCCGGGAGCATTTTCTACTTGTCACGGGCGGCGGGCCGGGTGTGATGGAGGCCGCGCATCTCGGGGTGGCGTTTTCTTCGTTCGACAGTGTTGGTCCGCTCGACGAAGCAATTGGGCTCATAAGCGCCGCGCCGAAAGCCCCCTTCCTCGACGATCTTTTTAAAGATAATTGGACGATCAGAAAAGAGAAGCTCGGGCCGATCGATGAAGCACGCAACTGGTTGAAGACGGCCCTTGAGGTACGCGCTAAGGCGCCGTCAATCCTGCCGGTTAGTTTGGCGATTCCGACGTGGCTCTATGGCGCCGAGCCAACGATGCCGTTCGCAACGCACTACGCGAAATATTTCCAGAACAGCTTGCGAGAGGAAGCGCTCGTCAACAATTCGCGAGCGGGCATCATTTACGGCCGCGGCGGCGGCGGGACGATGCGGGAGATCTATCAGGATGTGGAGCGCAACTACTACGCCAAGACCCTCGACGAAGTGACGCCGATGATTTTCTTTGACGGTGACAAGTATTGGGAGACGGACCCTATACTTGGGGAAACGCAGGCGACGACGGCAGGGATCAATGTTCACCCAACAATCTGCCCGATCCTGTCCTTCGGACTCGTATCGGAAAAACGGCCGAAGGGCGACGTGGAAGCTTGCCTCAATGAAAAACTGCTCTTCACCACCAATCACGCGTCGATTCTCCAGGTCCTGCGCGGACATGAAAAGACGTCCCAGCGCAACCTGACGTTTGCTCTGGCAGCCGAACCCTTGAAGATCGGGACGCTCAGGATGAACCGCAGGTAGGCTCGCGTCGCACTGTTCTTGGTGGCCGGACGCGGTCCGCGTTCAGCCGTTGTGAAAAGAAACAAGTCCAGGAGCGGCCGAGGCAGGCTGCTCTAACGGATTTTCACACGGTCTATGAGACCTGCCAAAAGAAGCGGCTTGCGGACCGCCATCGTCGAGCTCGATCGCGACCTCGTCCGCATCGAGCGGAGGATCGCCGAGGCACGGCCGAAGGAAGCCGCCGCCCGTAACGACTACGAGGTCTTCTCCTCCAGGAAGAGTGAGCTCGGAACAACTTCCTCGCTGCTCGCCCGACGCGACGGCCTCGTCGTGAAGAAGTCCCAGGTCGAGACAAAGCCGCCGTCCACGAACTCGGAGGACAAGATGCTCGTCGGCATCGACATACCGAGCCCTTACGCGTTCGGAAAGACCGTCCGAGACGTCCTCGGCATCTCGCGTTTTCCTCGCGCCTCGGAAGCGCAGTTCGATCTGACGACCAGCGACGTCACCATCGGCGGCAAGGAGCGCTTCGCAAGCGGCAAGGGTGTGAAGGCCATCCTGCATGCGGCGTCAAGGTGGCGCTGCTCGTCCGTTGCCGCGAACGGAACCTCCCGCACCCTGGATTCATCGGGCTCGACACGCCCCTGCTCACCTATCGCGAGCCACTGGACAGCAAATATGTCAATCGGCCTGTAAATTTGGCTCTGACTCATATGTGGAACGGCCCGGGCTGCAAGATCTTTCTCTGGTTGAACAAGGGATGACGGTGCGGTCATA
>NZ_JBVVPQ010000125.1:0-10441 GCF_055811695.1 Bradyrhizobium sp. MI1.3
CTCGGCATAAGCCGTCAAACCACTGCGCAGGGAAGGCCGTGTGTTGGGCTTCACCTGTATGCCGCTGTGCAGCCTCTCGTAGCGCAACCTTCGCACAGTGGACCGTGGGTGCCAGCCGGCACCCGGTCTTCCCTGCGCCCTCTGGCAATTGGGGGCGACGCCAAAAGCCAAGCTCGGGCGAGACACGCCGCGGGGCTGCACACCCGTGTCTGCGACGGAGGACGAGAGTTGTTGGAGAGTGTCGACGCCGCCTCCTCAGTCATTGCGAGCGGAGCGAAGCAATCCAGCATCCCTCAGTGGAAAGGCTCTGGATAGCTTCGTCGCAAGGGCTCCTCGCAATGACGGAGGAGAGAGCGTGCCCGTCCACTACGACGACGCCAGCTTCCGCCGTCCGTAGATCGAATCCGCTCGCTTCTCGAACGCGATGGAAAATCGCGCGAACGCGGCGTCGAACATCGAGCCCATCAGGAGCGCCAGCATGCGGCTCTTGAACTCGTAGGCAAGGAAGAAGCCGACATCGCAAACGCTCTCGCCTTTGGGCTCGAACGTCCAACGGTTTTCCAGATTGCTGAAGGGACCTTGCAGATATTCGACCAGGATCTTCAGATTGGCACGGTCGAGCGTCACGCGGCTGGTGAAGGATTCCCTGACCAGCTTGAACGACACTGTCATGTCCGCGACCAGCACCTCGGTGCCGTCGGGTTTCGCCATACGCTGACGGACCTTCAGCGCGCTGCACAGCGGCACGAATTCCGGGTAGCGCTCGACGTCGGCGACCAGATCAAACATCTCGGACGCGCTGTGATCGACACGGCGCTTGCTCGAAAAATTGGGCATGGCGATTCAGCGGGCGCTTGCTGCCCGCGCGGCCTTCAGTTTCGCAAAATCCTCGCCGGCATGATGCGACGAACGGGTGAGCGGGCTCGCCGACACCATCAGGAAGCCCTTGGTGTAGGCGACCTTCTCGTAGGACGAAAACTCGTCCGGCGGCACGTAGCGCATCACGGCGTGATGCTTGCGGGTCGGCTGGAGATATTGCCCGATGGTCAGGAAATCGACGTCGGCCGAACGCAGATCGTCCATCACCTGCTGCACCTCGTGGCGCTCCTCGCCGAGGCCGACCATGATGCCGGACTTGGTGAAGATGGTGGGATCGAGCTCCTTGACCCGCTGCAGCAGCCGGATCGAATGGAAATAGCGCGCGCCCGGCCGCACCGTGAGATAGCACGACGGCACGGTCTCGAGATTGTGGTTGAACACGTCGGGCTTCGCCGTGACGACAACCTCCAGCGCCCCCTCCTTGCGCAGGAAATCGGGCGTCAGGATCTCGATCGTGGTCGAGGGGCACGCGGCGCGGATCGCGCGGATGGTCTGGGCGAAATGCTCGGCGCCGCCGTCGGTGAGATCGTCGCGGTCGACGGAGGTGATGACGACATGGGCAAGCCCGAGCTTGGCCACGGCCTCTCCGACGTTCTGCGGCTCGGCCGCGTCGAGCGCGTTCGGCATGCCGGTCTTGACGTTGCAGAATGCACAGGCGCGGGTGCAGGTGTCGCCCATGATCATGAAGGTCGCGTGCTTCTTGTCCCAGCACTCGCCGATATTCGGGCAGCCTGCCTCCTCGCACACCGTATGCAGGCCGTTGGCGCGCACGATGTTGCGGGTGTCGGCATAGCCGCGGGTGTTGGGCGCGCGTACGCGGATCCAGTCCGGCTTCGGCGGCGAAGCGGAATCGGGCCGATTCACCTTTTCGGGGTGACGTGGGCGCAGCGGGTTCGAGATGGTATCGACAATAACGACCATGGGGTGTCCGGTCTGACCAAGTCCTACCTAGTCGGTCTCGCCGGGCATCGCAACCCGGCTCGCCCCGCTTCAGGGAACATGGCAGATATGGGCAATATCCTGCTCTGTTCTCTGGCGATTCTCACCTCGAATGGCTCCAGTCTCGAAACCTTCCACACCCCGGCTCGGCAAAGCGCTGAAGCGTGCCTTTTTCGCACGCAGCGTGCACGAGGTCGCGCCCGACTTGATCGGTGCAACCATGCTGGTCGACGGCGTCGGCGGGATCATCGTCGAGGTCGAGGCCTATCATCATACCGAGCCGGCGGCGCACTCCTACAATGGCCTCACGCCGCGGAACCAGGTGATGTTCGGCCCGCCCGGCTTTGCCTATGTCTACCGCTCGTACGGCATCCACTGGTGCGTGAACTTCGTCTGCGAGGAAGAAGGCTCGGCCAGCGCCGTGCTGATCCGCGCGTTGGAGCCGACCCATGGTATCGCCGCGATGCGTCGGCGGCGCCATCTCCAGGATTTGCACGCGTTGTGCTCGGGCCCGGGCAAGCTGACCGAATCGCTCGGCATCACCATCGCGCACAATGCCTTGCCGCTGGACCGTCCGCCGATCGCGCTGCATGCGCGGACGGAGGACGTCGAGGTGGTGGCCGGCATCCGGATCGGCATCACAAAGGCGGCCGAGCTGCCCTGGCGCTATGGCGTCAGGGGTTCGAAGTTTTTGAGCAAGCCGTTTCCGAAATAAGCCTAAGACGCCTGCTTGAGCCGCTCCAGTGCCTCGAGCAGCTTGGCCTTGCGGGCGAGCGCGGCCTCGCGCTTCTCGCGCTCCTCCTCGACGACCTCCTCGGCCGCGTTGGCGACGAATTTCTCGTTGGCCAGCTTGGACTCGGCGCGCTTGATGTCGGCGTCAGCCTTCCCGATCTCCTTGTCGAGACGCGTGCGCTCGGCGGCGACGTCGATCACGCCCTTCAGCGGCAGCGCGGCCACCTCACCTCGCACCAGGAGCTGGACCGCGCCGTCGGGCGCACGGTCGGCGAAGGAGATATCCGACAGCCGCGACATGCGCTTGATGACGTCGCTCCAGCGCGGCGCGCGCTCCTTCGTCTCGGCCGAGGCGCCTGCGAGCACCAGCGCCGTGAGAGTCGCCGGCGGGATGTTCATCTCGGCGCGCACCGAACGGATTTGGGTGACAAGGTCGATGACCCAGCCGATCTCGGCCTCGGCGGCGGGATCGGTGAAGTCGGCATGGTCGAAGATCGGCAGCACCCAAACCGGCGAGACGAGCGCATCGGTCGGCCCCGTCGTCGCCGCGAGCATCGCAAGCTGCTCCGGCGTCGGCCCGGCCGGCTTCAGCGGCCACGGCGCCAGCGCGAGCAGACCGTCGCGCTTGGCCGTCACCTCCCACAGCTCCTCGGTGATGAAGGGCATGAAGGGGTGCAGCAGTTTCAAGATCTCGTCGCGCGCCCATGCCACCATGGCGCGGGTCTCGGCCTTGGCAGGGCTGTCGGGGCCGAGCAGCACGGGTTTTGCGAGCTCGAGATACCAGTCGCAATAGACGTTCCAGACGAAGCGGTAGATGCTGCCGGCGGCGTCGTTGAAGCGATAGGCCTCGATCGCCTCGGTCACCTCGCGCGTGGTGTGCGCGCTCTCATGCGCGATCCAGCGGTTCAGCGTCTCCTTGACCTTGGCCGGCTCGAAACCCTCGGGCACGGCGCAATGGTTCATTTCGGCGAAGCGCGACGCATTCCAGAGCTTGGTCGCGAAATTGCGATAGCCCTCGACGCGGCTGGTGGCGAGCTTGATGTCGCGCCCCTGCGCGGCCATCGCCGCAAGCGTGAAGCGCAGCGCATCCGCACCATATTGGTCGATCAAGCTGAGCGGATCGATGACGTTGCCCTTCGACTTCGACATCTTGGCGCCCTTCTCGTCGCGGACGAGGGCGTGGATGTAGATCGTCGAGAACGGCACCTCCTTCATGAAGTGAAGGCCCATCATCATCATGCGGGCGACCCAGAAGAAGATGATGTCGAAGCCGGTCACCAGCGCGTTGGTGGGGTAGTAGCGCTGCACTTCCGGCGCGTCCGCGGGCCAGCCGAGGGTCGAGAACGGCCACAGCGCCGAGGAGAACCAGGTGTCGAGCACGTCCTCGTCGCGCGTGATGAAACCATCACGCTTGTTGCGGTCGAGCGCCATCTCGCGGCCCTGCTCGACCGTGATGACTTCCTGCTCGACGTAATAGCCAAGCGCGTGGCTGACGGCCTCCTCCTCGGTCTCGGCGACAAACACCTTGCCGTCGGGACCGTACCAGGCCGGGATCTGGTGACCCCACCAGAGCTGGCGCGAGATGCACCACGGCTGGATGTTCTCCATCCACTCGAAATAGGTTTTTTCCCAGTTCTTCGGCACGAACGTGGTTTCGCCGGAACGCACTGCCGCCATCGCGGGCTTCGCCAGCGTCTTGGCGTCGACATACCATTGGTCGGTCAGATAGGGCTCGATCACCGTGCCGGAGCGGTCGCCATGCGGCACCATGTGGGTGTGGGGCTCGATCCGCTCGACGAAGCCGAACGATTCCAACCGCTCGACAATGCGCTTGCGCGCAGCAAAGCGATCGAGCTTGTTGAACTCCTCGGCGAACTGCGAGGCACCTTCCGGCAGGTCGCGCAGATAATCCTCGTTCTCGAGGAGATCGAGGCAACCTTCCTTGTCGATGACACTGATCCGGGCGAGGCCATGGCGATTGCCGACTTCGAAATCGTTGAAGTCGTGCGCCGGTGTCACCTTGACCGCGCCCGAGCCCTTCTCCGGATCGGAATAATCGTCGGCGACAATCTGGATCTTGCGGCCGACCAGCGGCAGGATCACGTTCTTGCCGACCAGCTTCTGATAGCGCTCGTCGTCGGGATGCACGGCGACGCCGCTATCGCCGAGCATGGTCTCCGGGCGCGTGGTGGCAACGACGATGAAGCTCGAGGGATCCTCGGGGCTGAAAGTCTTGCCCTCGATCGGATAGCGCAGGTACCAGAGGCTACCCTTGACCTCGGTCTGCTGCACTTCGAGATCGGAGATAGCAGTGAGCAGCTTGGTGTCCCAGTTGACCAGCCGCTTGTCCTTGTAGATCAGGCCGTCGCGGTGCAGCTCGACGAAGACCTTGACCACGGCCTTGGAGAGGCCCTCGTCCATGGTGAAGCGTTCGCGCGACCAGTCGCAGGAGGCGCCGAGCCGCTTGAGTTGGTTGATGATGGTGTCGCCGCTCTCGGCCTTCCACTGCCAGACCCGCTCCAGAAACTTCTCGCGGCCCATCTCGCGACGGCTGGGCTGCTGGCGCTCCATCAGTTGCCGCTCGACAACCATCTGGGTGGCGATGCCGGCATGGTCGGTGCCGGGCTGCCACAGCACGTCGCGGCCGCGCATGCGCTCGAAGCGGCACAGGATGTCCTGGAGGGTGTTGTTGAGGGCGTGGCCCATGTGCAGCGAGCCCGTCACGTTCGGCGGCGGAATCACGATGGTAAAGGGCACTGCGTCGCGGCGGTCCGGGCGGCCGGCCTTGAACGCAAGGCTGTCCTCCCACACGACGGACATGCGGGCTTCGATATCGGCGGGCTGGTAATTTTTCTCGATCATGGCGCTGTTAGAAAGCCGCGCACGGGGTCCAAGTCAACGGACAAGTCAACGGAAAGGTCAAAGGAAAGCCAGGCGGCAGCAGGGCTTTCCGATCCGGTCGGGAGGCAGAATATGACCCACAAGCGGGGCTTTATGAGGGCTCTGCGGCCCGATCTACCTGCCGCCGCGCGATACCCGCTCGATTTCGGCCTTCACGATGCGTTCGACCAGGCCGGGCAAATTGTCGTCCAGCCAGGATTTCAGCATCGGACGCAGCATCTCCTTAACCAGATCCTCCAGCGTTCGCGCATTGCTGCTGAGCACCGTGTGGGCCAGGGAATTGAAGGCGGATTCGACCGCGGAGACCGTCGATTGCGCCAGGATCGGCTGTTGGAGCGGCAATGGCGGCGCATCGAAGTCCACCGGCGCATAGGATGCCGGCGTCGGACGCGGCGGCGGCGATTCGGCGAATTCGAGATCGTCGCGCGGCTCGACCTTGCGGAAGCTCGGCGGCGGCGGAGGCGGCGTCGGCTCCATCGCCAGCGCCATATCGTCAGTCAATTCCAGCACGTCGGGCTCAGGTTCGGGCTCCGGCTCGGGAGCACGGATTTCCGGCGCAGCCGTGGCCGTGTCGAGGCCCGCCAGCAGCGCGTCGATATCGTCCTGATTGTTGGATGCATCCGCCTCGGGCGCGGGGGCCGGCGGCGGCGCCGGCTTTGCGGCTGAAGGCGGTACGGGCTTCTCGGCGGCCGGTTTGGGCGGCACGACCTTGGATGGCGGAATATCGTTGATCGCCTGCGGCTTCGGTGGGGCGGCGGGGGCGGCAGCTTTCTCGGACTTGGCAGCATCCGCCGGCGGCGGCTTGGCCTCATCATCGGCAATGATGCGCCGGATCGAGGCCAGAATCTCCTCCATCGAGGGTTCTGTGACCTTTGCAGGCTGCGTCATCTCCGACTCCACATCATCAACGCCCTCGCATGCGTTGTTTTACACCAAGCACGACAGGATTGGCCGGTTCCGGATGGCTGGCCCGACATTTTCGTCACGGCAGCCCGACTTGTCCCCAGATGACGGCTCAACGTGCAGCGGTGCGCCCCTGCCCTCGGCACCTCATGCTTTACGCACACGGCATCGGATGCAGAGCGAATCGACCCGCATCTTCTTGGCAAGGCTATGTCAGGGATTTTGATGATTGCAAGCAAAGCACCGGTCGGCTTCGGCTATTCGCGAGGCCGACCGGATGACTACGGGACTCTAGCGTCCGTCTGGCGTGCGTACGCCGGCCCAGCTGTCGCGGACCTGCTGGTAGTGCACGCTGGGATCGTAGACCGTGGTGTTGAGACCAAGCACCTGCGGCGCCAGACGACCGACCGCGTTGAGCACCGAATAGGACGCCACCACGCGGTCATGCTGGGCAGTGACGAGCGCAACGCGCGCGTTCACCAGCGCTTGCTGCGCATTGAGCACGTCGAGGGTGGTGCGCTGCCCGGCCTTGGCCTCTTCGCGCACGCCGTTCAGCGCGATCTCGGACGCCGTGACCTGCGCCTGCGCGGACTGCACCTGCGCCTTGCCGGCTTCCAACTGGCCCCAGGCCTGCACGACGTTGGCGCGGGTCTGATCGCGGGTGGTTTCGAGATTCAGGCGCTGCTGCGCCAGGTTCTCTTTCGATTGGCGGATCAGCGCATATTCTGTGCCACCCTGATAGATCGGCACAGCGACTGTCGCGAGGGCGGACGCGGAACTCGTTCGGAAGATCGTCAGCTGTTGCTGGTAGGCTGTGCTGGCAGTAGCCGCGACCGTGACCGTCGGCAGCAAAGCGCCTTCGTTGATCTTGACCTGGAGGTAGTTGACGTCGATGCCATACATGGCAGCCGTAACGTTGGGATTCTCGACAAGGCTGAGACCAACGGCGGAGGCGATCGTCGCAGGAAGGAAGCGATCGACCGGCGAGCCGGGGGCGAGGGCCGCCGGCTCGTTGCCGATGATCCGGCGGAAGTTCGCGCGCGTCGTCGTGAGATTCGATTCGGCGGTCAGGGCCTGGGTCCTGCCGGCAGCCAGCTGCGCTTCGGATTGCGCGACGTCCGTGCGCGTCACCTCGCCGACATTGAAGCGATCGCGCGTTTGCTTGAGCGTCTGTTCGAGCACGCGCACGTTGCTGCGCTGAACTTCGAGCGTGGCCGAGTCGCGCAGAAAATCCATATAGGCCGTGGCAGCCTGCAGCAGGACCGTCTGCTCGAGCACACGCAATGCCTCGCGGGAACCCGACACCTGGCTCTCCGCGACGCGCGTCCTGTTGGCGGTCTGATTGCCGTTGTAGAGTGTCTGACTGACGCTCACGCTGGCGCTGTTGGGCTGAAGCAAGCCGGAGATCGACTTGGGGGTGGGGGGGACGACATTCTGCGTCGCCTGGACGTCCTGATATTGATACCCGCTGCCGAGGGTCACATTGACCTTGGGCCGATAGCCCGACAGCGCCTGCGGCACGTTCTCGTCGGTCGAGCGCACCTGGGCGCGCTGCGCGTTCAGCTGCGGATTGTTCTGATAGGCGCGCACCAGCGCAGCCTCGATCGTATCCGCCAAGGCAGGCGTCGGCCCGGCAAGCGCCAGCAGCAGGACCGAAACCGCTGCTCCGGTGAAGAACTTCACCCCATGCATCCAAAAATTCCGTTCATTCTAACGCCCGGCTCGTGCCCGCGAGCTGGGTTACCGTCTACGAGTGGAGTCGTTGCCCCGCCGCAACATAGGACGCGGTCAAGCGCGACGGAACTACCTGAGGGTGGTTCTCGGTGGAAACTCTTCACGTGCAGCATCCCGGCCACACTTCTGATTCAGAACGGGATTTTAACGGGCCAAAGCCGCTATCGGGCCGTCAGAACACGAAGGCGGCGGCTCGTTCCAGCCCGGGAAGGACCGGGGCCGCGGCATCGAACAGCGCCCGATGGCCGAATTCGCCGTGAGTATGGGTGACGATCATGGCTCGCGGCGGCCTGGATTCGGCCGAGACCCCCAACAGGCGCCCACCCTCCTTGAGCTGCCCGAGCAGCCCTGCCGGCGTCACCTCGGTGGCGCCGTTGAGGACGATCACATCATAGGGGCCGGCAGCGGCATCACCCTCGGTGCAGGCCGCGGCCTTGCAGGCCACGTTGGCGAGCCCGAGGGCGGCGAAGGCGTCCTTGGCCTTCGCGGCCAAGGCCGAATCGCATTCCGTCGCGGTGACCTGACGCGCAAGCTTGGCGGTCAGCGCAGCGAGATAGCCCGTGGCGCAGCCGACGACCAGCACGTTGTCATCCTCGCCGATCTCGGCGGCCTGGAGCAACTTGCCGGTCAGTTGCGGCTTGATCAGGAACCGCTTGGCGCCGCCCTCGCTGACGTCGAGATCGAGGTCGAGATACGCCAATGCCTGCCGGCTGGCCGGCACGAAGGCCTCGCGCGGAACCGTGAGCATGGCATCAAGAACACGACGGTCGGTGACGTCACTGGTGCGCACCTGGCCATCGACCATTTTTAGGCGCGCCGTCGAGAAAACGGACATTTGCGGACCCTGCAAGGCGGACGATGCCGCGGACGAAAGTTGGCGGCATCTTTGGAACAGGCCCTGCGAAAACGCAACATGGCTTTGGCCCGCGAAACGGGCCCTTCCGCAACTCGCAACGTCGAGGGTGAGCCGCCTATTCGATCGTGACTGCGAGGCGGCCGATCAATGCGGCGACTTCATCCAGCCGTGCCGAATCGTGGGTCTCGACCGCCCGCGCGAGACAGGCGAGGCATTCGTCATCGCTGAGTTCGGGGATGTCCGCCGGCAGAATGGAGGGAGCCAACGGGGAACGGTCGACCTGGATGTCTCGCATGGGAATCAGCTCCGTAAAGGACCGGCGCCTGGAAGCTCGATTTCAATTGAGTCGTTTTGGCGTCGCGGCGGAGGATGCGGGCTCGCCACGGTACACATCTAATTGAGAATTTGCCGCAACGAGATCGCATCCCAGATCAGAGTCTGGACGCAAACCATTGACGATGAGCCAGAATTTGGCTCCCCGGGCTGGATTCGAACCAGCGACCATCCGATTAACAGTCGGATGCTCTACCGCTGAGCTACCGAGGAAAAGGGCGAACCCGTCGTTCGCGCGCGGCTGCGTATAACAAAGCCGCTTGCGCTTGCAAAGGACGAATTCGCCATCTCGCACATTGCGGCGAGGAAGGGCGCGTGGCCCCTCCTCCGCCTGGCCTCAGGTCAAGTTACTCGGCGACGAACGAAGTGGTCTTGGTGCCGGAATCGTAGCGCAGCCGAAGCGCGGTGAACTTGCAGAGGTTGACGTTCTTCCAGAGCACGGTCTCGTCATAGTTCTGCCAGTCGACGCGGACGTTCCAGACGCATCCTTCGTCGTCATCGTCGAACTCGACATAGGTGCTCGCCTGGTTCTGCAAAACCTTGTCCAGCTCGTTGTCCCATTCGTCCATGCCATCGTCCGGGGCGTTGAAGCCCAGGAATTTGATGGCATAGCCGGTCTCGTTGACGACAGTGACGTTGCGCGCGTCAGCCGCGAACGACGGCGCGGCGGCAATCGATAGACCGATCGCGATCAGTGCAGACAGAAAATACTTCATATGAAATTCCCCCGATCGAAACGGGCTTTCGGTGCCTGACGTCGATCGGCGCAGGCGCCGCGGCAACCAATGGTGTTGCCTTGGAGGATTCGTCGGAGGCGCAATCGAAAGGTTCAAGACGCGATCGATCCGCCTCCGGCTCTCTGCACGACGCGAGACGCGCAGCGAGCCAATTCTTACCGATTCGAATTCTCCGCAGCAATGAACCGGCATTCATAGATCGGCGCGGCTTGTTGTCTCCGGCGCGGGCGCCGGCGCTGCGCGCTCAATATGATTCTTGTCGCAGGCACGGCTTCGCTTCCTCGCGACGCATCTCGCCCGAGCTTTGCTTTGTCTCGTCCACCCTCCTCCGTCAGAGGGCGCAGGGAAGACCGGGTGCCGGCTGGCACCCACGGTCCACTGTGCGAAGGTTGCGCTACAAGAGGCTGCACAGCGGCATACAGGTGAA
>NZ_JBVVPQ010000126.1:0-10084 GCF_055811695.1 Bradyrhizobium sp. MI1.3
GAAGCCGCGCCGGCGCACCACGCGTTCAAAATAGACGTCAAGCACCAATCAAAATGGGCCTCAGAGCTACGCTTACGGATGACTTGCTGAATGCCCTATCGAAAGCTCAGGCTTAGCAGGCGCAGCCAGAACAAGAACGTTCGGGGGCGCTACGTCGGTTTGGGGTCCAGAGGGGCGGTCCAACCTTGCGCTCTGCCGGGTCCGGTCTAACCCTGACACCCGACTTATCCACGGGCGGCGGGATGATATGATTATCTGCGGCTAAACGTCCGATGCGCAACGGAGTGTTCGATGGCGAAGGAGATCAAACAACTGCGGAAGCAAGCTGAAAAGGCCGCGCGCGCTGCAAAGGCAGTCGCAGATGCTGAGGTATCTCAGGAACTACAAGCCTTAGCACGCGCCTTCAAAAGCCAAGCCGACGTTCTGAAGTCAAAAAGGCGAGCAGGCAAGAAGAGACGGTGAACTTGATCCTTGAAGAACAGCTGTAGAATACTTGGCGATTGGTTGCGCAAGCAGGCTTCAGAGCGGCAGGTCCGATCCGCAACTAACAGATTGGACCACTTGGCCTTGGGGCCAACAGCGGCCATATCGCACCTGCTCACCTTCACCGGCGCCTCTGGAAATTTCCAACTACTGCTGAGAATTTTCTCCCGCGCGGCCGGTAACGCGACGAGCCCCGCAAGCCGTTCGATCAGGCACGGTATGCTCATCGTTGAGAATCGCGCCGCAATGTTTTCTACTGTGATATTGTGCGCAATCCACGAGAGTTTCGTCGATACGGTGGGCCGGCGGAATTTTCACACCACCTCGACCGGCAGTCATTAATCATTAGGTCTTGGAACGGAAACGGAGTAGCGTCCTCGTAGCAGTCAAGCGGATTGCTTGCCTGACAGACTGCCAAAACGGCGACGCGCCGAACTCTCCGCCTCCATCTAAATGGCAGCCCAGTGCCGTCGGTAGGCAAAACTTTTTCAAAATTGCTGTTCCAAACACGTGAATGCACCCACGCGTGCGGACTGCTGACCGCGTCGCGCGCCGTAGACTACCTGTTAAGGGAGGAACAACATGAAAATTAGCAATGTAGTTCCCAGCGCATTATCTGTGGCAAAGCATACTTATGTCGCGGCGACCATATGGGTAGCTCCTTCTGCTCTCATCAAATCGGCGCATCTGTTTGAAAGGATTGGACTCGCTACGGTTGGAGGCTCGTGCGGCCTGTACGTGGCCGCAGCATTGATGCGCCTGGAAAACGAACTGTTTGGAAGCGGCTGGTTCATCTTGTTGATGATGCTCTACGGAGCTTTCAGCTTCTATATCGGCATCGATCTGCCTGGCCGTCCTGTTCAGGGAGCGACGTCGAGACTCCCGGAAGAGCGGAACCGTGGCACCGATGCGGCTCAGATCTTCAGTGCGGCAGGTACATTCGTTGCGGCGATTGCGGCGTTTCTGTCTGTCAGCATGATTGTCGTTGATCAGGTCGTTTCTGAAGGTTCGATCGTTCTGATCGCAGTCTGTTGGACGATTGGTTCTTCGCTTCAAATTGTGGCCGGCTCCATCGCTCGCAACGGCGTGCTCGAAGATGGTGGCGAGTAACTCCCGCTGCAATTGCTACTGACGCCGCTGGTCTCTTTTTGAGCGCGCGACAGCGAGACGGACAAGACGGAGCAAATAAAGAAAGACATTAGAATCAATAGTCAGCGTGGTGCCTATTCTCCTGGCAGCGGCGTGCCGTAACCAATGTGCGAGAATGACGATGACAGTCCGATCGCGACGTGAAACAGTGGTTTTCAAGTGTCCATTCCGGATCGCGAGTATCGAGCGGCTGTTACCGGCGGGGCTCGTATGAAGTCATTACCGACGAAGAGTTGATGGAAGGCTCGTCAATGCCGCTCTATCGGTGCGTCGCTACCAGGATGATGCTGCCTGCCCCGCCACGTAGCTCTGTCGTCGAGATGGTAGCGATCAGTTCGACCGATCTATCCGCGGCTCGCGCGATGATGCGCGGGCGTCCCGAAAGTGATGTGCCTGTTGACATCGGCAAACATCGCGACATGCCCTCGCCAGACTTCCGCCGGATGCTGGCGGAGATCGAAAGCAAGGCGTTACGCGGTCAGCAGCCACTACTTGAATCCGAGCTGCCAGCGAATCCTGCGCAGTCATTGGCGGGCGCCCTCCCAGTGCTGAAAGGGTCTGGTCGGGACCTCCGCATCGATGCGTGCCGTGGTATCGCGCTATGGTGCATCTTTCTTGACCATGTCCCCAACAACATCGGAAGCTGGCTGACGCTGCGGAATTATGGTTTTAGTGATACCGCGGAAGTGTTCATGTTCCTCTCGGGTGTGACCTGCGCGCTGGCTTACGGCAAGGCAAGTCGGTGCGATGGTTGGGCGCGTGTGGTCAGCCGTACGCTGTGGCGAAGCTGGGACATTTATGCGGCATTTCTGCTGCTCACTCTCGCTTGCGCCATCTTGGTTTACCTCGCCGGTGGCGGCACGATTGCCGACGAAAGCAACACGCGCATTCTGCTGGAGCAGCCGGGCGCGGCGCTCGCGCATGCAGCGATCCTGCAATACCGCCCAGTCAACTCCGATGTCTTGCCGCTCTTCGTGATTTATCATCTTCTATTCGCCCCGCTGCTGTGGCTGATGCTGCGAATGCCGAATGTAATGCTTGGCGCGTCACTGTTGCTTTATGCGCTAGTGCACGTCTTCGGTTGGTCCGTCCCGGCATGGCCCAATGACGTCTGGTTCTTCAATCCGCTGGCTTGGCAGTTGCTGGTTGTTCTTGGTGCCTGGTGTGTCATCGAGGGCAAGACGTTCTGGCCGTGGGTGACCTCGCGCACGGCGCTTGCAATTGCCATTCTCTTTTTGGTTTTTGGCCTGACGATCGCATTCAGTTGGAGCATTAGACCCCTGGTCCCACAAATGCTGGCGGAGCTGGCTTACCTGCTGGACAAATCGAATCTCTCGCCCTTGCGGCTGCTGCATTTTGTTGCTCTCGCGATTCTGGTTGCGTGGGTCGTGCCTCGCGATTGGCGTTGGCTTACGACTCCGGTGATGCGTGGGGCGATCCGCTGTGGCGAGAACTCCCTGGCAATCTATTGCCTCGGCGTCCTGCTGGCGCTTGCCGGCCGCATAGTACTGATAGATATCTCGGATAGGCTTGCCATGCAGATCACGCTGAGTCTCGCTGGCATCTTGGTCATGATTGCGGCCGCAACGTTCCTGAACTCGATCAGGATCAAACCGGCGGCAAGCACGATCGGCGGGAAGACCATGATCTCCTGAGAATGGTAATGGAAAAACGCGGTAACCTGATGAGAAATCGCCGCCGCTTACGACGTAGCGGATGGATGGCAGTTCGCTTGGAAGGGCGGGAGTCCGCCTTGGGTCAAGATGCGAAGAACTCAAGCTGAGCGAATCCCGTCCGCCGTGCCTCAATAAGCGGACCTCATCGAGGCGCGCCGCTAGTTCGGTGAAGGGCCAACAAGCGACGTCATTCGACAACTTGATCGGCGCGGACGAGCAGCATCGCGGGCAGTGCGAGCCCGAGCGCCTTCGCAGTCTTGAGATTGATACTCAGCTCGAATTTGGTCGGTCGGTAGAAGGGGATATCTCCGGGACTGCTGCGTTTAAGAACCTTGTCGACGAGGCTGGCGAGGCGCCGAAAGGTCTCTGGTAGGTCAATCGAATAAGCCATCAGTCCACCGAGTCGCACGTACTCGCCGTAAGCGTACATTGTGGGAATGCGGCCCGCCGCGGCTAGTTCAACAATAGCCGCGCCACTGGCGAGATGCTCGGCCTCATCTGACACCATGAGCGCATCTGCTCGTTCCATCGAACTGAAGATCCGCTGGTACTCTGTCTGGTAGAAGCCGCTGTCCAGCAGGGCGGCCTTCAGCGAAACACCCGCTCGTTGGGCTGCCTCGCGCGCTGCCGCACCTCTCATGTCTTCCCAGTACGATCGCGACACAAGGTAACCGAGAGTGGACAGTCCCGGCATCGCCTCGACCAGTAGCTCGATCCGCTTTCCAATGAGTTCCAATTCCGTCCCGATGGTGACGCCTGTGATGTTGCCGCCCGGCCGCGCGATGCTGGCCACAAGTCCCAAGGCAACCGGGTCGTTGACTATTGTCACAATCGGAATTGTCGTCGTCGCCATTTTAAAATCCAGCGATAGACGCGCGGCCACCGCTAAAATCAAGTCGGGATGTGTGTTGATCACATCCCGAACCAATTCGGAATAGCGTTCCGGTCGACCTTCTCCCGAGTAGCGATCAACCACGAGGTTTTGGCCCTCGACGTAGCCAAGGCGGCTCAGCTCCTCGAAAAAGGCACGGTATTGCGGCGGACCACTCAGGCCCATTTCGTTGACTTTGAGAGCCGGGCTAACGAAGGCGATCCGCTTTAGTCTCGCCGGTTGCCGCGCTCGCGCCGCGAGTGGCCACGTCGCCGCCGTGCAAGCGAAAAGCGTAATGAACTCGCGCCGTCGCATGTGCCCCCTCACGGGAAAACCTGACCGACCACGCAAAGCCTAGCACTTTACGACGGGACAGGAGCGAGAAAAGGTGGAAATCGAACCTCGGCACTCGCGGACCTATTTCAGCTCAGGGACAAAAAGCGACGGTCGAGGCACGCGCGGCTCGACGTCCGGATTACCGGCAAGAGTGGACGTTGCATTCACTTAAACGCCGTTCGGCTTAGCGGCCAGAAGCCGAAGTGCATGGAAATGAGACCGCCTCCGATCACGCCTTGAGTGGAGACGTGGAATATTCCTGCACAGGTTCGAGCAGAATTCATCTGGTAAGCGCGACATCCTTGAAAGAGGCGACTAGCGCCCTGTCCAGCTTTCCCCTGATGCCGCAGATAATCTCGTACGCTGCCGCGCGCGGCATTGTCACCTTGTACGGCCGGTGTTCGATCAGCGCCGCAAAGATATCCGAAATGGTGAGAATGCGAACGATGTCGGTGATGTTCTCGGCGCAGAGGCGGTCAGGATAGCCGCTGCCATCGAGATACTCGTGATGGTGCCGCACCGCATCGAGGACTTCCGGTGAGATGTCCCCGTGCCCCTTCAGCACATCGTAACCCGTCGCCGGGTGAGTTTCGACCAACGCTCGCTCGTCGTCGTCGAGGCGTCCTGGCTTGTCCAGGATCGCCAAGGGCACCCTCGCTTTGCCTATGTCGTGGAACATGGCAGCGGTGGAGAGCCGTTCAAGGTCACTTTTACGAAAACCGAGACTGAGGCCGAAATCGACCGCGACGCCGGTCACGAGCAGGCAGTGCTGGAACGTTCCCTCGTGATGGCGCCGCACCGTGGCCAGCCATTCTGATAGCCCATGCTCGGAAATCCGGTTGGTGATCTTGCGGCCGGCATCTTTGGGACCAGCGACGTCGACCCGCTCCCCGAGGGTGATCGAAGTGAACATCGACGCGATGGCGGTTGCTGCGGCCTCAACCGCATTGTCAGACTTCGAGATGCCGCTCGTCGACCCAGTTCCGTGGGCGGCTGGATCGACCAAAGCGGCCAGGAGCTTGGCTGCCTCGATCTTGCCAGGCAACACCAACGTTGCGCCCAGCGCATAAGCTTGCGAGATGCAAAAGTGGGAGGTTTGCTCGACAAGGAAGATGCGCTTCTTTGCTATGGCGAACCGCGCAGCTCTTTTTTTCAGCGCGGCAATGTTTTCGACCGCCCGCAGGTCGGCACGAACGACGACCGCAGCAGCAGCGTGCGGAAGCTTTGCTTCTACATCGAGCCGCTCGCCGGCAACGGTGAACTGCCCTCCAAAAAGCGAGCAGAGCCCGAAGAGCTTCTCGGAAGTGTCGGCCAGTACGTGCACGAGCATGACTGGTGCCTTCGTTCGTCGGGTGCCGGGCTGAATGGCCTTCGGTGGTCCAAGGTCATTGGCTCACTTCGACGAGACTGCTCGGCTCAAGTTGATTTGTGCGCGCCTCTGTCGGTCGCTGTCGTTTGGGTCTTCTTGCCATTTGCTTGGATAAAGTGGACGCCAGCCGTGGTTCCGTCGATCCAGACCAGCTCGCAGCGTCGATAGGCCAGTCCCGTCGACGACAGCAGCATGAAGAACTCCTTGGCCGAGAGAACATCGAGCGACCCTTCGACTTCGATCTTGGCGCCGGTGTTCGAGATATCGAGCAAGACGCAGCTTCGCCGCCAGGTGCCGTCGGAGCCCATCAGGTTCACGGGCTGTCTGTTGTCCATGCGCACCCGAGACGCCTTGCGACCGTCGAATTTCATTGGTTTCCTGCCGATCTTGCAGTGCGACCGTGGGCGCCCGCGGAGATTTCTCCCCAACGAACGGACCATTGGCTGGTCGAGAGATGAAGCGTTTCGAACAGCTCCTGAGCTCGTGCGCGCTCGCCTAGTGAAAGCCCCGCGCCGCGAGTGTTGAGGACGGCCAGCGTGGTCTGCCAATTCAAGCGCGATGCCCGGCACGCCATAACTGGGCCTTCGTAACCGGAGTCTGCCATAACCTGCTCGATGGCCTCAATCGGTGCTGCCGACAGCACCGACAAGGCCGTGAACAGGTTGGCTGTCTCACGCCGGATCGCGAACCGATTGACAGTCGAGTCGCTCAGCTTTCCGCTCCGATTGAGCGATATGATCTCCGGCCTCGCAGCGGCGTACTCAGTGTCGTAAGGTCGCTTCGCTGTCGCTAATACTTGCGAGGACGCGTCTGCGTTGGAAGCCTTAATCGCCGGCCGTGGCGATGCCGACAGCAGCTCCCGAACCACCATGTCCGGGGTGTCTGGCCTCAGCGTCAGCGCTTTCGTGATCTCGTCGTCCTCCACAGCCCTACGGACCAAGTTGGCATAGGCCGCGCCTGAGAATTCAGCGCCCGGATTGCCGATGACGGCCAGACAAGTCTTGCTGTTGCCGCGCTGCAATATTGCCTCAGTCACGGGGCTTTCGATCCTGCGCCGGCCAGCAATGGCGCGAAGGTGATCCTCGCTGCCGGACGTCGCGATCGCCACCAGATCAGCCGGCGATAGAGCGGGAGATTTTAGAAGGATCGGGACTGCGATCGCCGGATCGCCGCACGAGGCGAGACGTCGCAGGGTGTTCATCGGAGCAGTACCCAGCTCGGCAAGCGTCGTGCTGAGCTCGGCGAGAGTCGCCGGCGCGATCCGCCGGGCTAAGCGAATTAGAACGTCGTCAAGCAGGCCGACCTGCGGCTCTTGCAATCGGTGATTACCCTCAACGAGCAGCTCGGTGGTGCGCCAGAGCATGCGCGCACAACGTTCGGATGAGCTCCTCGCGATGGTGGCATCCAACTCAGTAATGAGATCGGCCGCAGAAACTGCCCTCATTGGCTGGCCCCAAATTCATTTTAATAATTCATTTTAATATCGTCACGTCAAATCAAACGTATTACGCGCTGAAGTTGTTAAGATTCCTTATATGCCAAACCGTGACATACGGGAGGCTATTATAATTCAACTGAACGGCGCTCCGTGGCGTATTAAAGTACCTGCTGTCCGATGCTGCGGCCGGCGCGTGGACGACTGCCCAACCTGTAACGCATTCCTTAGGGTGATAGCTGGCACAACTTGCGTGATGGCGGTCCAGCTTTGGACAGCCGCTAAAGTTCGGCATTATGGCCTTAGGGCGAAGAAAGGCTAATGCGGGCGAGCGGTAGCGTCGTTCAGGGACATTGCGGCTGACTCGGCCAAGCAGACGCGCTCATCGCCAGTCGCGAACGTCCGCTACGGGGTCCACAAGCCGACATGCCTCGCATTCAGACGTTAGTCCGCTCTTCGGCAAAGGCCGACAAACCTCCGCCTGTGCATGCGAGACGCTGTCTTGCGACGGAGATCGTAGATTTCATCCGTAGCAATCCGGCTGAGCCGCAAAAGAACGAATGCCATCAAGGCGATTCGGAGGATGGAGTATCCTCGACGAAGTGCATGCTGTTGGGAGGGCCTCCAACACGGCGGCGACTCGCGCCGCGGATCGACCCGCGACAAGGAAGTACGCGCGGTGGCTGTCATTCGGCTTGCAATATTGCCCCCTTAAGCCGGGGGATCGGCGTCCAAAATTGGACGCCGATGAGGGGTCAAATTTGCAAACGATGACGTAACCTCCGTTATCGTTGAGCCCTCGCAATCAAATGATTCGAAGGAGCTCACCCATGAAGCAGTACGTCGGGCTGGACGTCTCACAGAGAGAAACCGCTGTGTGCGTTGTCAACGAGACTGGTCAAGTAATCTTCGAAGGGAAAGCCAAGTCTAATCCTGGTGCCTTGACTGACCTGCTTAACAAACATGCGCCTCATGCCGAGCGTATCGGCTTCGAGACCGGTGCGATGGCGAGTTGGCTATGGCATGAACTCCGCAGGGTTGAGCTTCCGGTGGTCTGCATCGACGCTCGGCATGCGCACGCAGCTCGCTTCCGATCGGCTTCGACGGTCGGCGCCTACCTCGGCCTTACGCCGAGGCGCAGCCAATCCGGCGAAACCGACACCAACGGAAAGATATCTCGATGGGGCGACCGGCTTCTCCGAACTTACTTGTTCGAGGCCGCCACTGTCCTTCTTTATCGAACCAAAAAGTGGTGTTCCCTAAAGGCCTGGGGCATAAAGCTCGCTAAGCGGATCGGCATGAAGAAGGCAAAGGTCGCCATCGCCCGAAAGATCGCCGTGATTCTCCACTGCATCTGGGTCGATGGCACGTCGTTCGACTGGGGCCAGCCGAAGCCAATCTGATATTTGCTCGCAAGTTCCTGGTCCGGTCCGCCGGACTGGCGATGTCCCACCAATGATCTATCCTCTCGGGGCATGAACCCAAGCGGCAGCCGGCGTTCAGGGCGTCGCCAAGGGTTGGGGAGGGCTGCGCCGGCCCCTGGAAGCCGAACATACGGTCCATGCCTGACAAGCGAGGCCGTCCGCGTCCTTGCGGGCATCTCGGGCTCGTTCGGCCAGGATACGCACCGTAGCCCCGAACAGATACTCTCGCGAATTCGTGCCCCATCGCGGATTGATTCTCCAAATGCCAACCTTGAGGTAAAGTGCTTCGGATGCGACACCCATCAGACCGTCGCGCTCGACATTGTCCGGCGGTCGAAGACCCAGATCCACGAGCTGGAGCGCTCCATGCGCCGTACGCGGCTTACTCCGGGGGTTGCAGACCAGGCGAGGTCACCCAATCGCTCAGATGCGCGCTCGTCGCAGCTAAGCGCGCCTTCCTGAGAAGCTGCTCGCGCTCAGCACCAGCGGGGAGCCGGGCAGCTTGTTCTTTGAGCTGGGTGGCGTGCTCGTCCCAAGCGTTCTTCAAGAGACCGGTTGTGCTTCACTCTGCGGCGTCGCTGAGACATGGAGCCATTCCTTGTGCCATGAACGCGAATCCAAAACCGAACAAGGTAAGTTCAGTTCCGGCCCCGGAACGAAGAAGTCCGACAACGAGGGGCGCTTCGTCTAGCGGCAGGCGCGCTGCCGATGTGCGACCCGACTTCAATTGCTCCGGGCTGCTGGTCGCCGCCATGTAATATCGATGACCGGGGCAAAGACGGCCCCGGCCGTGGGGGCTTTTGGGGATCGTGGGCCGGGGCCGCTGGAGGTGCTTGGACCTTGGGAGGCCAAGCGTTCGGAGCCTAGGAAAATTCGGCAATCAGATCTGTTCGCTTTCGCACATTGGCTATACGGTTTCCTTCGGGAGCGGAGTAGCTGCAATGAAAGACATGCAGGCTCAGTTCAAAGCTCCGCAAGGATGCGACAGAGTGCGCGCTGATCCGAGACCTGGCGACCGATCCCAAGAAGCGAGAACTATTCACCCGCCTGGCGGATCTCCGGCATCACCTATGTCGCGACCTGGACCGGCTTCGTCTACGTCGCCTTTATGATCGACGCGTATGCCCGCAGGATCCTCAGCTGGCGGGCCTCCCGCACGGCGCACGCAGGCTTCGTAGCTTGATGCGCTGGAGCAGGCCCTGCACGATCGCCGGTCCATCGCGGCGGCCTCGTGCATCATAGCGATAGGGGCAGCCAAGGCGGGTTCAAACGGTCGTCGCAACACCAGTTACTTTCACTCATAACAGAAGATCGTCAAGCGCCTCCGCCGGCGTTTTCCAG
>NZ_JBVVPQ010000127.1:0-9997 GCF_055811695.1 Bradyrhizobium sp. MI1.3
CGTCTGGACCAAGAAAAAGGTCCGCCAACGCCGCTTCAAAGGCCGCCGTATCACTCAGCTCTGATTCCGGGTACTAGCGCCCCGTCCCCATACTGGTGGACAAGGCGGCGCAGCGGCAATTCTCGTGCTTCTGGAGTTGATTAGGAGACGCACGTCTTGCCGTGCTTGTACGGCGTCTGACCGGGCGATCGGTCCCAGGCTCCTTGCACAACACGCGCAACGGGCTCGTTGACGAGAGCGGCTAATACTATCATCTTGGGCCCGGCCCTTGCGTAGGCAAGGCACCCTCCTGGCGCGGCATGTCTGACGAGTAACCTTCGGTTCGTCCACCACGAACGATTGTCGCGGAGGCGCCGCGATACAACATCAGCACAGATTCCTGGGACGGCATCTCGACGGAACGAGGTCGCGCCTCCGCCACAAGACCATTCAGCGCTTGATCCACGAGTGCGATGAAGCGTGGTGGACCGGATGCAAGCACTAGGCCAGTTCCCGGCGCCGGTCGCATGATGTAGCGTTCGTCGGAAATGTTGAGCGTATCGAGAGTTGCCTTGAGCGCGTCGAAGCTGATTGAGGTTAGGAGAAGCAGACGAGTTTGCGCTTCCTTTGCGGTAGAGACGTAAAGCACGAGTCCATCGTAATACCATTGAAGATTGTAGAGCTGAGTCAGATGGTCAAGGAACTCGCGCGGTGGCAGCTCCGACATGTGCCCGCGAATCCGACCCTTCACCTCGGCGCTGATAGTGACTTTAACATCGAGGTTGCTGCCGAATTCCTGCAGCGCCGCGGAAAGCTCCTGATCCAGAACCGTATACCGATAAGGCGTCGAGGGCAGCGACAGGGGAGCGCCGCGCGCCATCTGTATTCCGCCGGAAACGGAAACGGCGACACACAGAACTCCGTTCAAAACGTACGGAATTATGAATTTGATGAGCATTCATGGTCCTCTTTGACTTAAGCCAACAGGAGTACGTTGCGCACGTAAACGCGAAACGTGCTCTTTAGATGACGATGTGCGGGCGAACCCGTCAGCTTGTCGTCAGCTGGCCTGTCTAGATAGGCAGCTGGTCGTGTCACATCTCGAAGAGAGCGAGTCTTTCCATGATGATGTTAGGCGTTGCGCCGATGTCTCACAATCTTGAAGGTCTGTCTACGACCTGTTCGGCAACGGTAGTCCACGAGCAGGTCCAGCTTCAACAGAGTCTTTTGCAGGCGCCTTCGGTTCAACACGTTGCGCCTTCAGTAAGAGAAGCAGCGGCCGTTCCGCCGACATCCGAGGTATCGCGTGCAACAACACAGGCGAGCCCGCTGGGCGATCGCATCCTCCAGACTCTTTCTGCGATGTATCGGGTCAATGCAGCTCCAAACAGTGCGGAGCCCGGGGGGCTGTCGGAGCCCCTTTTGCTGCGACCGGGCGCAGCGGAAGTCGTTGTGCCGCCCCCCCCCAGTGGCGCAGGTAATTTCGAGGTGATGTTGGCCAATCTGAAGGATCTTTCTGAGAGCGCCATTCAGGTAACACTTATTTCAAATGGCATCGCCAGCCTCGGTTCCTCTCTGAACAAGCTGTTATCGGCCGGCTGAGTGGGGCGAATGATTGGTTCAATCTGTCGCAAAAGCGGTCAGGCGCGTCTATTCCGCAAGCGGCTTCGCCTTGTGGCTCTGCTGCCGCTCCTGCTTCTCCTAATTGGTTGCAAAGCCGATCTCTACACCAAAGTTCAGGAGCGTGAGGCCAATGAGATGCTTGCGGTCCTCCTCAAGAACGGGATCGATGCGCTCCGCTTTGCTGCTAAGGACGGGACAATCACGATCCAGGTCGAGCAGACTCAGATTGCTTCCTCAATCGACCTGCTGAACGGCCAAGGGCTGCCGCGCCACGCTTTCAAGAATCTCGGCGAAGTGTTCAGCGCGGCGGGCCTGGTTGCTTCGCCGACCGAGGAGCGCGCCCGTTACGTCTATGCGCTGAGCGAGGAATTATCTCGCACGATCAGTGATATCGATGGCGTCCTCTCAGCGCGGGTCCATGTTGTTCTGCCGAAGAACGACCTCTTGCGACGTGACACTACGCCATCTTCGGCGTCGGTTTTCATCCGGCATGACTCGCGGGCAACTCTCTCAATCTTGCTGCCGCAGATCAAGATGCTCGTCGCCAACAGCATCGAGGGCTTATCCTATGACAAGGTGTCTGTTGTTTTTGTGTCAGTCGAGCGGCCCGCACTAGAGCCGCGACCGCCAGCTGCGGCTGGTTTCGCCCAAGCATCTGGAGTCTTTTCAACGCCATTGCTTGCAGTTGGCATGGGTCTCGGCGGCTCTGTATTTGGCGCGCTATCCTGCGTCCTGCTGAGCGCCCGTGGGCGTCAGCGCAGGCAATCATCCCAGAAGGTTGGCGCGCTTGGTGGGCGCTCGGGTGTGTCTGCTATAGAGATGATTCGCAAAGCGATTAAGCCCAATGCGGCGTAATGTGGTATCCGACATGACGAGACCGAATTTGTCCGCCGAGCAGCATGGTCCGCTGAAATTGACCTCCGTAGCTATTCGTAGGCTTGCTGCCTCAATTCATCCGACCCGCCTCGCCGCGCGGCTTGACGCGAACCTCTCGGCCGCGACGTTGGTACGACTGCAGAAGAGTCGTAGGCTGCAGATAAGACTGCAAGCGTTGCTGCTTGACAATGAAATGGACTTGAACGGAAGTGACTTCGGGCCAGACCTTCTCCTCGGGCATGATCCGCGCAGGGCTGCTCTGCTCGCCGGGGGCATTTGGCATGCCCATTCGCTAACGAGGCTGTTTTCAAAGCACGATGTCGCCGTTCTGGTCGAGCGCGTCGGCGCCGAGGTGCAGGCTTTCGGGATCCGACATGCAGCGCATGCGGTTTCGACCAGATTAATTGCGGATCCTCAACAATTAGCGCTAGGGATTGAAGACGATGGACATGCCTGCCTCGGCGCTTGGCTCGATCAAGCATCAACGCTTGATCGCCGCCGCATGCTTCTACGCTTAGCTGTCGGATCGGCCGCGGACAATCCCGCGACTGAACACCGGGATGCGGCGAGTGGATTGTTTTCGCTGGTGTTGGCCCAATTGGCGAGGGAGGCCCCAGCGGGATGACAGCCGACGACACCGCGCCGCCCGTCGCTCCGCACATCCGCCCGCTTGGGCCACTCATACCGGCGAGGGATCTCGAGATTTGGCAGAGCGCCGTCGAGGCGCGTTCCGTGGCCGAGCGCAATCTGAAGCGGGTTCGCGGCTGGGCGCGCAGAGCTTATCAGAAGGAGCGTGCGCGCGGCCATGCCGAGGGGGTGAGGGCCGGCGCCCAGGAAATGGCACAGCTGGTCGCGCAGGCTGCCTCGGAGGTGGCACGACGAAAGGTCGTTTTGGAGCAGGAACTATCAGCGCTCGTGATGGACATCGTAACTGATCTACTGGGCGATTTCGATCCCGGCGAGATGTTGGTGAGGACGATTCGCCACGCGATTTCGCAGAGCTATGGCGCCGCGACACTTTCTCTTCATGTGTCCCCCCTGGATGCTGATGCGCTTACGCGCGAATTTGCTGCGTGCGGCCGACGGGAGGGCCGGCCGGCGGTCCGGATTATTCCGGATCCGGTGCTGTCAGCGAGGGAATGCGTGCTGTGGAGCGAATTTGGCAATATTCACCTCGGACTGGACGCGCAGCTCCGCGCACTGCGTTTGGGCTTTGGGTTAGATCATGAGGCAGGCGAACAGTGACGGCGCCGAGACCAAACGATAGCTATCCTGATGGAGAGGGGGCTCTGCACACGGCGCTTGCCCGTCTGCGAACTACGGCAAGGCAGGTAGACACGCGTGCCGTAGGCGGGCGGATCACGCGGGCGATCGGCACGATGATCCATGCTGTTTTGCCGGATGCTCGCATCGGAGAGCTTTGTTTGCTTAAAGATCCGCGCACCGGATGGTCGCTTGAGGCCGAGGTGATCGGCCTGTTGCAGGACGGCGTGTTGCTGACGCCGATCGGTGACCTGCAAGGCATGTCCGGCCGCGCAGAAGTCGTTGCTACTGGCCGAATGCACGAAGTGCCGGTCGGCGCCAATTTGCTTGGCCGGGTGATCGACAGCTTCGGCCGTCCGCTCGATGGCAAGGGCGCAGTCAAAGCCACGGAAACGCGTCCGTTGCGCGGCAAAGCGCCAAACCCAATGACGAGGCGCATCATCGAGCGGCCCCTGCCACTCGGTGTTCGCGCCTTGGATGGTCTTCTCACATGCGGCGAGGGCCAGCGCATCGGCATTTACGGAGAGCCTGGTGGCGGCAAGTCGACGTTATTGTCGCAGATCGTAAAAGGCGCGGTCGCGGACGTGACCGTGGTTGCGTTGATAGGCGAGCGAGGACGCGAAGTGCGTGAATTCATCGAGAGGCATCTTGGGGTGGCGGCGCTTCGCCGCACGGTCGTCGTCGTTGAGACCTCCGATCGCTCAGCGACTGAGCGGGCGCAATGTGCTTATGCGGCTACTGCGCTCGCCGAATATTTTCGCGAACAAGGCCTGCGCGTCGTTCTGATGATGGATTCTTTGACGCGATTTGGCCGCGCTATGCGAGAGATCGGGCTTGCTGCCGGTGAGCCGCCGACCCGACGGGGCTTCCCTCCCTCTGTCTTTGCAATGTTGCCAGGTTTGCTGGAGCGCGCCGGTATGGGTGAGCGCGGCTCAATCACCGCTTTCTATACCGTGCTTGTGGAAGGTGAGGGCACGGGCGACCCAATCGCCGAGGAAACGCGCGGCATTCTAGATGGTCATATCGTTCTTTCACGCTCTCTTGCGGCGCGGGCGCATTTCCCGGCCATCGATGTGCTGTCGAGCCGCAGCCGAATCATGGATGCCGTCGTGTCTGCACCGCATCGCAAGGCAGCATCCCTCTTCCGTGACCTTATCTCCCGTCATACAGAGGCCGACTTTTTGATCAAGGTTGGCGAATACAAGCAAGGAAGCGATCCGCTGACGGACCGAGCTATCGCTTTGATCGATGATCTGCGAGAGTTTTTGCGCCAGGGCGACAACGATGCGTCCACTTTTGAGGAAACCGTCACATGGATGTGCCGTCTGACCGCATGAGCTGCATTCATATTTCGAGACTGCGGCGCGTGAAGGATATCCGAGATGGTAGTGCTCGCAGGCAGTTTTCCGATATGGAAGCCAAGCGTCATATCGCGACCTTGGCCGCGGAGCACGCATCCCAGGAACTTGCGATTGCTGAAAAGCATCATACGAAGGCCCAGGCCGAGGTTTATCAGCAGTTGACGTCGCTCGGTACATTGTCCGTCGTTGAACTCGATCATTACCAGCTCACGCTTGAGAGGCGCGCGATTGAGATCGCCTCGAAACGCCGCATGCTTGAGGACGCGCGTATCGCTCAAAAGCAGGCCGAGACAGCGGCATCCGAGAGGCGTGCGCACTGGGCGAAGCTCTCCGTAGCGAGTCATAAATGGCGTCAAATCGAGACCGACGTCCGGCGTGCGGCCGATACCCATTCGGAAGTAACAACCGAGCTAGACGCTGATGATGAAGTCTTGCTTCGCCAAGGAAGGGTTTGCCCACATCGCTCGCAGACGGTTCAATCTAATTACCGCTAGTCCCGTTGTGATGCACATGCGCCGCCCTGTACAGACGCCTCCTGCAACTCGTGGGGACGAATGCGCGAAGTACGAGCCGACCCACAGCCTAACCCAGAGTCTCGTCTCATGGCTCAACAGAAACGTGCGGCCCTCCACGTCTTTACGGAGTAGCGTTTGCGACAAGCCGCTATCGGTGCGACTGGAACGACTGGTGTGGCAGGAGGAACCTCCGGCTCCGTCGACGCTCGATTTCGTTTGGGAATTCGGCGATGATACGCTCGTGTTGTCGATACCGCATTCGCTTGCCGAGGCCGTGATCTCGACAGTGCAGAGTGGCTTAGCGTTACTTACCGAGCCAAGTCGTTCGCTCGTTCTTGAACTTGCACTCGAACCCTTGCTCGCTCGCCTGGAGACTGAGACAGGGCAGCAACTGCGACTCCTCCATGTTGGAAAGGCGGAGAAGAACGGGCCTTATATCGAACTCGACATCATCTACGGACTGCTCAGGGGCAAAGGTCGCCTCTTTCTTTTCTCGCCTCTCGATGGACCGATACCGCCGGCGTTCCGCGCCTTAGGGGCGCTGCTCGGCCAATTGCCGCGAGAGCTGTGTAAGGTCCCCGCAGAGCTACCCGTTACAGTTGCAGGAGAGATCGGCGCTCTCCGGGCGTCAGCCTCACTTCTTCGTAAAACTAGTAAGGGCGACGCTTTGTTACCGGATGTAATGCCATTTGCCCGCGGCCAGATCACCCTCACTGTGGGCCCGTTATGGACCACGGCAGATGTCACTGGCAACCGCCTGACCCTGCACGGACCGTTTCGCTTGCGGCCGCGCCCTCTAGAGTATGCACATATGACGAAAATACCCGGTTCACAGCAGCCGCCTTCGGAAGCCGATCTCGACGATATTGAGATTTCGCTCGTCTTCGAATGCGGCCGCTGGCCCATCACGCTGGGAACCCTGAGAGGCATCAGCGAAGGATATGTATTCGAACTTGGCCGGCCGGTCGACGGCCCGGTCGATATCCTAGCAAACGGAGTGCGTATCGGGAGTGGCGACATAGTACGGATTGGGGACGAGCTCGGCATTAGACTCCGTGGCAGGTTAATGGGCAATGACTAACGTTGAACCAGCAATACTGCCGCTTCTTGCGATCACGGCCGCGCTCGGCTTGTTGGTCTTCGCGGTCGTCACGACCACGGCATTCGTAAAGGTATCTGTCGTCCTCTTCCTCGTTCGCAATGCGCTTGGGACCCAATCGATCCCACCGAACATCGTTCTATACTGCGCAGCATTGATGCTCACCGCCTTCACAAGCGCTCCCGTCTTTGAGCAGAGCTACAACCGTATCGCCGATCTGCAGCTCCGCTATCAGACGCTCGAGGATTGGGTAGCCGCTGCGAAAGAGGGGCAAGAGCCGCTGCGAGGCTATCTCAAGAATTTCACCAATGAAGAACAGCGAGGCTTTTTCCTGTCGTCGACCGAACGTGTCTGGCCGGAAGAGATGCGCGGCAGAGCCACAGCCGATGATTTCGTCATTCTCGTCCCATCTTTTCTAATCTCAGAACTCAGGCGCGCCTTCGAAATCGGGTTTTTACTATACCTTCCGTTTATCACTATCGATCTGATCGTAACGACCATTCTGATGGCGATGGGCATGTCGATGGTGTCTCCGACAGTGATCTCAGTTCCTTTCAAGCTGTTTCTATTCGTGGCGATTGACGGCTGGTCGCGCCTCATGCACGGACTAGTGCTTAGCTATATAACACCTGGAGGGTGAGCATGGATGAGGCCACTATTATCCCTTATATGAGCCGCTCACTGGTGCTTTTCATGACCTGGGTTCTGCCTCCGCTCATTGCAGCGGCCGTCGCCGAAACCGTCATCGGCATCATCCAAGCGGCAACCCAGGTTCAGGATCAGACATTGCCACTAACTGTGAAGCTTCTGGTCGTTGTTGGGATTATAGCTTTGCTTTCTCCGGTGCTGAGCGCCCCACTCATCGAACAAGCCAAGCAGATCTTCACCGAGTTTCCCGCGCTCACGACGAGCTACTAGCAGCCGCGGCCATGTATGATCTGCCTTCCACCGAGACGCACCGTCTGATTCAGGCGACATTCGATCTCATCGTCGCTGCCGGCCTTGGTGCGGCCCGCCCACTGAGCATAATGCTGGTGCTTCCCGTATTTACGCGTCCGCAGATCGGTGGCCTGATCCGCGGCTGCCTGGCCGTTGCGATCGAGCTGCCATACTTGGCGCACATCGCCGATGGCCTGAAGGCGCTAGATCCGGACACACGTCTGCTAAAGATCCCGCTACTCGGTCTTAAAGAGGCGTGTGTAGGCCTGCTGATCGGCGCTCTGCTCAGTATTCCCCTCTGGAGTCTACAGGCCGTCGGCGAGATCATCGACACGCAACGAGGCATCAGCAGCGTGGTCACTCCCGCCGATCCCGCGACACGCAGTCAGGCTTCGGCAACGGGACTGCTTATCGGTACCACCGCGATCACGATCTTCGTCGTATCGGGGGGCCTGCAAACCATGATCAGCGGGCTTTACGGCAGCTATCTGATTTGGCCGGCTTATCAGCTTGGGCCCGCGCTGAGCACGCAAGGGACACTGGAGTTGTGGGGCGCGCTCGACAGCATCATACGTACCGCCGTCCTGATCTCTGGGCCTGTGGTAGCCTTCCTCTTGCTGGCCGACATATCAGCGCTCCTGCTCGGGCGCTTCGCGCCGCAATTCAGCCCGCGCGACCTGTCTTTGACGATCAAGAATATCGGCTTTGCGATCGTCATGGTCACTTATACAGTCTATCTTATCGAATACATGCAATCGGAAATCACGCAGTCAGGGCGAGAGCTGGAGAGGCTTGAAAGGAAATGAAGTGAGCGACACCAGCGAAGAGAAAACGCTCGCCCCCACTGAAAAGAAGCTAAGCGATTCGCGCAAGAAAGGCGTCGTTCCGCACAGCACGGATCTAGTCAGGGCCGTCAGCGGTTGCGCCGGTCTCGGCTATCTCTGGTTGGAAGCGAATTCCATCTACGGCAAGTGCCGTGAGGCGCTCATGCTGACTGATCAGCTGCTTGATAGGCCGTTCAATATTGCGGTCGATCTTGCGCTCGGCGTCTTGCCCGAACTTGCAATGAGAATTGTTGGCCCGCTTCTTGGGAGTATTGTCACCTGCGCAGTTCTGACGACGGTCCTGGCCAATGGTGGATTGGTGTTCTCCTCGGAACCGCTGACGCCGAAATTCGAGAACATTGATCCCGTCAGCGGACTGAAACGCATCGCTTCTTTGCGTTCTCTCATCGAGCTTGGCAAGACCTTATTCAAAGTCTTCTGCCTCGGCGCTATCTGTCTTCTCGTCGTTGTCGGCGCGTGGAAGACACTGGTCTATTTGCCAGTTTGCGGCACGGGCTGCTTCGAGTTTGTGTTCATTCAAGTGAAACTGTTGATTGGGATTGCAAGCGGCGCGTTTCTGATCAGTGGATTGATCGATCTCCTGGTCCAGCGCTGGTTGTATTTGCGCGGCATGCGCATGACTAAGAGCGAGATGAAGCGCGAGTTCAACGAGCAGCAAGGCAGACCAGAGCTGAAACGCGAACATCGACGCCTTCGGCGGGAGCAGGCCAGCGAGTCTCCACTCGGCGTGCGTCGCGCGACATTGATCTTGACTGGGCGCGATCTGCTCGTCGGGGTACGCTACATACGTGGCGAAACGGGGGTGCCGGTCTTGGTTTGCCGCGGCGACGGGGAGACGGCTTCACAGCTCTTTGATGAAGCGAGGCGCCTTCGTCTCACTATCGTCGATGATCACGTCCTGGTCCGTGAGCTAATCCGTAACACTAGCCTCGGTAATTCGATTCCTGTCCGATATTTCGAGCCTGTCGCAAAAGCACTCCTTGCCGCCGGCCACGTCTAGCAGTCTGCTTAAAAACATTGGAATTGAGAGTTTTTCTTATTCTGACCGGTCGTTGTGGGGCGGCGCGGTGGAGTTGGATGTAATTTCTAGTCTGGTGAGGGTGTTCCCTGACGCGGGGTGGCTAAGCGGCAAGCAGTTTGGGAATGCCGATCAGGTTGTAGGCGATCAGATTGAGCAGGAAGTCGGCGGCGACCCGAGCGATGCCGCGATGTTTGGTCTTGCGCATGGTGCCGTGCTGCTTGCCCCATCCGAAGATGCACTCGACCATCGCCCGGCGCGAGTGCGACATGCCATATCCCCGATGCCGCGTGGTTCGTTCATTTGCGTGTGACGCGGCGAATGGTGCCCATCATATTCTCGGCGATGTTGGTACAGGCGAGCGATCGACGAAGCTCCTTCGGCAGCTTCAACCGGACGACAGTCAGGATTTCGTCGAGGCCTTCGAGGATGCTGGCCGCGACGCCGGGCCATTGCTGGTCGAGGCGACGCGCGAGATT
>NZ_JBVVPQ010000128.1:0-9631 GCF_055811695.1 Bradyrhizobium sp. MI1.3
TCTTTTTTATTTTCGTTTTTTATCATAAACACAATCTCTTTTTCACATTTTTTTTTTGGGTTTTTGCTCCCCCATTAATGGCGCGCCTGTGGTATCGGGGGCCCCCGGGCCCCGCGGGCCCGCGACAGCGAGATTGAGGCGGCAGGTTACCGCATCTCAGCGTAGAATCACTCCCCCGCCTGGAGCTTCCTCGGGAACAGCTCGGCAGCGCCGGTCGCCACCAGATGCGGGGCTTCGGGCGCATCGGTCTTGCTGAAATCGAGCTCTTCGATGCGCCCGGCGCGCTTCTCGATCTTGTCGGCGGAGATCAGGATCTGGCGGACGTCTTCGTTGGCGTCGGCAAAGTGTTTCTGCAATTTCAGCACGCGCTCGCGCAGGCGGCCGAGATCGTCGCCGAGCTTGATCACCTCGGTCTGGATCTGGTCGGCGGCATCGCGCATGCGCGCGTCCTTCATGATCTGCTGCATCACCTGGATCGCGAGCATCAAGAGCGACGGCGACACCAGCACGACGCGGGCGCGATACGCCTTCTGGATCACGTCGTCGAAACCGTCGTGAATTTCGGCGTAGACCGATTCCGACGGCACGAACATCAGCGCCATTTCCTGGGTCTCGCCGGCGACGAGATATTTTTCGGCGATGTCGCTGACGTGCTTCATCACGTCGCCGCGCAGCCGCTGCGTGGCGATCCGCTTTTCCTCATCGGTGCGCGCATCATGCAGCGCGGTCATCGCTTCCAGCGGAAATTTCGCGTCGATGCAGAGCGGCCGCTGGTCGGGCAGGAACACGACGCAGTCCGGACGCTTGCCGGTCGAGAGCGTGAACTGGAACTCGTAGGCGCCCTTCGGCAGACCGTCCTGGACGATCGCCTCCATTCGCGCCTGACCGAAGGCGCCGCGCGACTGCTTGTTGGCGAGCACGTCGCGCAGGGTCGTCACCTGCGTGGTGAGGTCGGTGAGGTTCTTGTGCGCGCTGTCGATGATGCCGAGCCGCTCGTGCAGCGCGCGCAGGCTCTCCATGGTGTTGCGGGTGGTGTGCTCCATGGATTGACCGACCCGGTGGGTCACCGAATCCAGCCGCTCGTTGACCGCGCGTGCCATGTCTGCCTGGCGGCCGGCCAGCGTCTGGGTCATGGCATCGACCCGCCCCGAAGCCTCGCTCTGGGCATGCAGCATCTGGCTGATGCGCTCCTCGAGTTCGTCGGCGCGGATCGCGTTGGCCATCGCGAGTTCCGCGCCGCGCCGCCCCGAGCGTGCAATCACCACGGCGATGACCGCCAGCAGGATGAGGACCAGCGCGCCGAAGCCGATCAGCGCGTCCACCGTGCGCACCGGCCAGTCGCCAGCCGTGAAAATGATCTCGTTCATGCCTGCCCTTCTAGCCGATTCGCACTGTGGCACGAACGAATAGCGAACATTTCGAGGTAATGCCCTGTTAATTTTGATGGTTAACGAAACCCGAAGTTTTATGGTTAGCGGAGGGTTAACGGGTTCCCGGCCGCATTGACCGCATCGAACGCGCGGCTTAAATCGCGGCCATGGCCCTCAGAGAAATCATCATCCTGCCCGACAAGCAGCTGCGTCTGGTCTCCAAGCCGATCGAGAAGGTCACGCCGGAGATCCGCAAGCTTGCCGACGACATGTTCGAGACCATGTACGACGCGCCCGGCATCGGGCTCGCGGCGATCCAGATCGCGCAGCCGTTGCGGCTGATCACCATGGACCTCGCCAAGCCCGACCAGGACGGCGAGACCAAGCCCGAGCCGCGCGTCTTCATCAATCCGGAAATCATCGCCTCCTCGGAGGACCTGTCGGTCTACGAGGAAGGCTGCCTGTCGATCCCCGAATATTACGAGGAGGTCGAGCGTCCCGCGAAGGTGCGGGTGCGCTACATCGATCTGGACGGCAAGGTGCATGAGGAGGACGCCGAAGGCCTCTACGCCACCTGCATCCAGCACGAGATCGACCATCTCAACGGCGTGCTGTTCGTCGACTATCTGTCGAAGCTCAAGCGCGACCGCGTGCTGAAGAAATTCGAGAAAGCCGCCAAGCGCGGCGAGTGAGTAAGGTTTAGTGCTGCCTCACACTCCCCTGCGCTCCCTCCCCCCTTGTGGGGGAGGGCGGGGGAGAGGGGTAGCCCAGACGGAAGTCTCTCCGTCATCTGAATCAGGTGCGTGCCGCGAAACCTCAAACCGAGAGAGCGCGTCGTGTGGCACCCCTCTCCCTAACCCTCCCCCACAAGGGGGGAGGGAACGTACCGAGTCCTTGTCATGCCCCTCCGCCTGATCTTCATGGGCACGCCCGATTTCTCCGTGCCGACGCTGCTCGAGCTCGTCGCGCACGGCCACGAGATCGCGGCCGTGTATACGCGCGCGCCGAAGCCCGGCGGACGGCGTGGCCTGCAATTGCAGCCGACCCCGGTGGAAGAGGCCGCGCGAAAGCTCGGCGTGCCCGTGCTGACGCCGAAGACGTTGAAGACGCCGGAGGCGCGGGAAGAATTCCGCGCCTTCGACGCCGATGCGGCCGTCGTCGTCGCCTATGGCATGATCCTGCCGCAGGCGATCCTCGATGCGCCAAAGCTCGGCTGCTACAATCTGCACGCTTCGCTGCTGCCACGCTGGCGCGGTGCTGCTCCCATCAATCGCGCGATCATGGCCGGCGATGCCGAGAGCGGCGTGATGGTGATGAAGATGGATGTTGGCCTCGACACCGGCGACGTCGCCATGGCGGAACGGCTCGCGATCACGGACAATATGACCGCGCTCGATCTGCACGATCGTCTGGCCCGGCTCGGTGCCGATCTGATGGTGCGCGCCATGGCCGCGCTCGACCGCGGCGGACTTCAGCTCAAGCAGCAGAGCGAGGATGGCGTCACCTACGCCGCCAAGATCGACAAGGCCGAAGCGCGGATCGACTGGACCAGGCCCGCGCGCGAGGTGCTGCGCCATATCCACGGCCTGTCGCCGTTTCCCGGCGCCTGGGCCGAGCTCACCGGCGTGAGCGAGAACGCGCGCGTAAAAATCCTGCGTTGCGAACTGGCGATAGGCGCGGGCGCACCCGGCGAGGTGCTCGACGATCACCTCACCATTGCCTGCGGCGAAGGCGCAATCCGCCTGATCGAGCTCCAGCGCGAAGGCAAGGCACGCATGCAGGCCGCGGATTTCCTGCGTGGCGTGCCGTTGAAGCCCGGCGCCAAATTCACCTGACGCTGTCATACCCCGCGAAGGCGGGGTATCCAGTACGCCGAGGCTTCTCGGTCGAACGGATAGGCTGCGGAGTACTGGATCGCCCGGTCGAGCCGGGCGATGACAGCGAAACTGGACAAGATGCCCCGCTACAAGCTCATCATCGAATATGACGGCGCGCCGTTCTTCGGCTGGCAGGTGCAGGAGACGCTGCCCTCGGTGCAGGGCGCGCTGGAAGCGGCGGTGAAGGCGATGACCGGCGCGGATGCACGCGTGCACGGCGCCGGGCGCACCGATGCCGGCGTGCATGCGCGCGGCCAGGTCGCGCATGTCGATATCGACAAGCAGTTTCCGCAGGGCCGTTTTCGCGACGGCTTGAATGCGCATTTGCGCCCGCATCCCATCGCCGTGCTCGAAGCCGATATCGTGCCGGAGACTTTCGAGGCGCGCTTCTCGGCCATCAAGCGCCACTATCGCTACCGCATCGTCAACACCCGCGCCAATCTCGCGCTCGATGCCGGCCACGCCTGGCGTGTGCCGCGCCGGCTCGATGCCGATGCGATGCATGCGGCGGCACAACGCCTGCTCGGCAAGCACGATTTCACCACCTTCCGCGACACCGAGTGCCAGGCCAGGTCGCCGGAGAAGACGCTCGATCAACTCGACGTGCTGCGCGACGGGCGCGAGATCACGATTCTCACCTCGGCGCGCTCGTTCCTGCACAGCCAGGTGCGCTCGATGGTGGGGTCGCTGATGTGGGTCGGCGAAGGCCGCTGGACCGCCGAAGATCTCTCCGCAGCGCTCGCTGCACGCAACCGCGCCGCCTGCGGCATCGTCGCCCCGCCGGACGGGCTGTATCTGATGCAGGTGGATTACTGATTGGGGTGAGGGCGCGCGCTCTCGCTACATCCACCACTGTCATGCCCCGGCTTGACCGGGGCATCCAGTACGCCGCGGCCTCTCGGCTCAGTCACTGCCGTCTCTGGAATACTGGATCGCCCGGTCAAGCCGGGCGATGACAGCGGAGTTTGGGCGGGCAGAAGAGCCTACCCAAAATACCGCGTCAAAATCCCGCGATACACCTTGGTCAGCTGCTCCAGGTCCCTGACCGGCACGCGCTCGTCGACCTGGTGCATGGTCTGGCCGACCAGGCCGAACTCGATCACCGGGCAATAGCTCGAGATGAAGCGCGCATCCGAGGTGCCGCCTGAGGTCGACAGCTCCGGCTTGCGGCCCGTCACTTCCTCGATCGCGGACACCGCGAGTTCGGTGAACGGGCCAGGCTTGGTCACGAACACGTTCGAGTTCGAGGGCTCCCAGACGATGCGGGCGCGGATCCGGTTGCCGCAGGCTTTGGTCAGCCGCGTCTCGACCAGCTCGCGCAGGCTCGCCTGGGTGTGATTGTCGTTGTAGCGGATGTTGAATTTTGCGCGGGCCTGGCCCGGGATGACGTTGTTGGCGGTGTTGCCGACGTCGACCGAGGTGAATTCGAGATTGGAGGCCTGGAACTGCGCGCTGCCATGGTCGAGCGGCTCATCCGAGATCGCCACGATCAGCCGCGAGATATCAGGCACCGGATTGGCGGCGCGGTGCGGATAAGCGACGTGGCCCTGCACGCCGTCGACATACAGCGTGCCGGATTGCGAGCCGCGGCGGCCGACCTTGATGGTGTCGCCGAGGGTCTCGACATTGGAGGGCTCGCCCAGCACGCAATGGTCGAATTTCTCGCCGCGCTCCGCCGCCCACTTCAGCAGCTTGATGGTACCGTTGATGGAGACGTCTTCCTCGTCGCCGGTGATCAGGAACGAGATCGAACCCGAGCCCGATTTTTGGCCGTCGCTGCGTGGCTTGCCGCCGTTCGCGGCGAGATGCTCCAGCACCGCGGCGACCGAGCAGGCGATGCCACCCTTCATGTCGACCGCGCCGCGGCCGTGCAGAAAGCCGTCCTTCACCTCGCCGGAGAATGCACCGACGCTCCAGGCGCTCTCGTCGCCCGGCGGCACCACGTCGGTGTGGCCGGCAAAGGTGATGTGCGGCCCGTCAGTGCCGATCCGCGCATAGAGATTGTCGACGTCGGCGGTGCCGGGCTCGCTGAAGGTGACGCGGTGGCATGTGAAGCCGGCCGCGTTGAGGACTTGTTCGAGCACGCCCAGCGCACCGGCATCGGCCGGAGTTACCGAGGGACAGCGGATGAGATCGCGGGCAATCGAGAGAGCATCGGTCATGCGCGCCCCAATCAATCCCGCAGCAGCTCGTTGATGCTGGTCTTGGAGCGCGTGCGCTCGTCGACGCGTTTGACGATGACGGCGCAGGCGGTGCTCGGGCCGATCTGGCCGTTCTTCATGGGCTTGCCGGGCAGCGCGCCGGGAACGACGACCGAATACTCAGGCACTTCGCCGATGAAGATCTCGCCAGTGTCGCGGTCGACGATCTTGGTCGAGGCACCCAGGAATACGCCCATCGACAGCACCGCGCCCTTGCGCACGATCACGCCTTCGGCGACCTCGGAGCGCGCGCCGATGAAGCAATCGTCCTCGATGATCACGGGCTCGGCCTGCAGCGGCTCGAGCACGCCGCCGATGCCGACGCCGCCGGAGATGTGCACGCGCTTGCCGATCTGCGCGCAGGAGCCGACCGTCGACCAAGTGTCGATCATGGTGGATTCATCGACATAGGCGCCGAGATTGACGAAAGACGGCATCAGCACGACGTTGCGGGCGATGAAGGCCGAGCGGCGCACGATGGCGCCGGGGACGGCGCGGAAACCGGCGTCGCGAAAACGGTTCTCACCCCAGCCGTCGAACTTCGAGGGCACCTTGTCCCACCAGGTCGCCTTGCCGGGGCCGCCGGGAATGGCGCCCATGTCGTTGAGGCGGAACGAGAGCAGCACCGCCTTCTTCAGCCATTGATTGACCTTCCACTTGCCGTCGGTGCCGCGCTCGGCAACGCGGGCCTCGCCCTTGTCCAGAATCTCCAGCGCGTGATCCACGGCCTCGCGGACCTCGCCCTTGGTCGAGGTCGAGACGCCGTCGCGCGCCTCGAAGGCGCCGTTGATGGTGGATTCGAGGGCGGACAGGGACATCGGGATTTCCTCAAAGGCGGGCGGGAATTTGCGGTGATTTGGAGCGCTTTTTCGGGATTTGGGAGGACGGAGTCAAGGCAAACTCAGTGTCGTCCTCCATCGTCGTCCTGGACAAGCGAACAACGTGAGCGCCGACCCAGGACCCATTACCCCTGGGAGGTGTTTGGCGAAGGCTGGTAGTTATCAGCTCGCGCCAAATTCCACCCCGGGATAATGGGTCCTGGCTTTCGCCAGGACGACAGCGGTTATTTGGGAGACAGCCTGCCCAAAAAACCCGCGAGATCATCCGTGACATGGTCGACATGGGCGGCATCACGGCCCGCCAATTCCCAGTCCTCGCGCACGACCTCTTTCGTCCCATCCGGTATCACCAGCACGGTGGTCATGCCGAGTTCGTGCGGGACGGTGAGGTTGCGGGCGAGGTCTTCGAACATCGCGGCGCGGGTCGGATCGACCGAATGGTCGGCGAGAAACTTGCGGTAGGTCTGCGGCGCCGGCTTCGGCTCGAAGTCGGCGGCGATGATGTCGAACACGCCGTCGAAATGCGTGGCAAAGCCGAGCCGCGCCAGCACCGCATCGACATGATCGACCGAACCGTTGGTCAGGATCAGCTTTCGTCCCGGCAGTTTTGCGATGGCCTCGCCCAGCGCCGGGTTCGGCTCTAGCGGAGAGTGGTCGATCTTGTGGACATAGGCGAGATAGTCGTCGGCGCGGACGCCATGCAGGGTCATCATGCCGCGCATGGTGGTGCCGAAGCGCTGGTAATAATCCTTCTGGATCTTGCGCGCTTCCACCGCTGTCAGATCGAGCCAATTGCAAACGAACTCGGTGATCCGCGCATCGACCTGTTGCCACAGATTGACGTGGTGCGGATAGAGCGTGTTGTCGAGGTCGAACACCCAGGTGTCGATATGGCCGAAGGCACGGGGGGATTTCATTTTCACTCTCTATCCGTTGACCGCGGCGGCGCCCCACCCTCAATCGTCGTCCTGGCGAAAGCCAGGACCCATACTCCGTGACCGATCATTGGGGCACGCTAGTCGTCGTTCTTCGCCAAACGCGATCCTGGGGTCATGGGTCCTGGCTTTCGCCAGGACGACAGCGGAGTGCATGGCACCGGTACGATCACAAAAGCAATCACGGCATCGCAAACCGCAGCGTCTTGCCGCCGCTCGACATGTCCACCGCGCCAAAACCCGTCGCCGCGAAGCCGCGCGCGCCGCAGTCGGTCTGCTCGTTGGTCTCGAACTTGGTCTCGCGCGTGCAAAGCTGCTTGTCGCCGCCCCAGTTCAGCGGCTTGTCCTTTAGCTTGACGATTCGGTTGTCGGCGTCGATGGCTTCCGCGAAGCTGAAGATCTGCTTCGGCTGGCCGCTCACATCGGGGTGCAGGCAGGTCTTGGGGTCGATGCGATACCAGCCGCGGCTGGTCACCGCCTTGCCGTCGTCGGTGGCAACCGCCGCCATTACCTTGTGCGTGGTGTCGTTGCACCAGGTGAGGCCGGTCGCAGACGGCGTCTGCACGGCATCGACCATGGTCTTGAAGAAGTTCGGCGACGACAGGATGTCGGACGACAATCCGCGGCTCTTCAGGAAAGCGGCCAGCGCGCCTTGCGTCTTCGGCCCGTCGACGCCGTCGATTGGCGCGGCGTCGTAGCCTGCGATCACCAAAAGCCGCTGGATGCCGGCGAGGCGAGCCTGCTCGTCGTCATATTCGGAGTCCTCGGCGAGATAGGCGACGAAATTGCCGTCCGCGCCTTGCGTCGGCGTGATCTGGGTGAAGGCGGCCTGGGTCTGGCCACTGCGGCACTGCCGCGCGGCCGCGATGACGAAATTGTCCTGCGCGACGCACAGCGTGTCGCTGCCGTTCTGCGGGATCGGGGAGGCGCCGTAGACGCCAAGCGCGCGGGCGTTGAGCAGGATGCGGTCGGCGGAGAGCGTGCCTTGCACGACCACGCGGCAGGTGGCGGGGTCGATCCTGAACCAGCCACGCGTCGCGGTCGCCGCCTTGTCGTCGATGCCGATCGCGGCCTCGACGACATAGGACATGCGGTTGCAGATTTTCAGGTCGGCGAACGCCGGTGCGGAGGAGAACACGAACGAGATGGCTGCGGCAGGGAGCGTCATCAAGAAACGGCTCAAGGTCGAGCGGCGATGCCGCCGAGTCCTCAACTCGTCATGCCCGGGCTTGTCCCGGGCATCCACGTTCTTGGCGCGGGACGAAAGGTCGTGGATGGCCGGGACATCTTCGCGAAGACGCGCTTCGCGCTGTTGCCTGGCCATGACGGCTTTCATGCGTGGCGCCTCTCGCATCACTTGTGGATCAGCGTGCCCGTGCCGGTGTTGGTGAAGAGCTCGAGCAGCACCGCGTGCTGCATCTTGCCGTCGATGATGACGACACCCTCCACGCCCTGTTCGAGCGCATAGATGCAGGTCTCGACCTTGGGGATCATGCCGCCGGAAATGGTGCCGTCGGCGATCAGCTTTCGTGCGTCCTTCACCGAGAGCTGCGGGATCAGCTTCTTGGATTTGTCGAGCACGCCCGGCACGTCGGTGAGCAGCAGCAGCCGCTTCGCTTTCAGCGCGCCGGCCACAGCGCCGGCGAAAGTGTCGGCGTTGACGTTCAGCGTCTGGCCCTCTTTCGAGGTCGCGAGCGGTGCCAGCACCGGGATCAGCTCGTAGCCGATCAGCTGGTTGAGCAGCGTGAGATCGACTTTCTCGGGATCGCCGACGAAGCCGAGATCGACCGCCTTCTCGATGTGCGAGTCCGGATCCATGATGGTGCGCGTCGTCTTGGACGCCTTCACCATATTGGCGTCCTTGCCTGATAGCCCCACGGCCTTGCCGCCGGCCTCGTTGATGTAGCCGACGATCTGCTTGTTGACGGAGCCGGCGAGCACCATCTCGACGATCTCGATGGTCGCGGCATCGGTGATGCGCAGGCCGGCTGCGAATTCCGAGACGATGCCGAGGCGCTTCAGCATGGTCGCGATCTGCGGGCCGCCGCCATGCACCACCACCGGATTGATCGCGGTCTGCTCGAGCAGCACGATGTCGCGGGCGAAATTCTTCGCGGTCTCCTCGTCGCCCATGGCATGGCCGCCATACTTGATGACGATGGTTTCCTCGTCATACTGCTGCATGTGCGGCAGCGCTTCGGACAGGATGCGGGCCTGGTCGAGCGGGGAGATTTCGGTCATGAGGCGGATCTCGCTGGCGGGATACTCGGGCCGCGTTCTATCCGATTGGCGGGCGGGGCGCAAAGTGGTCTTCGTCCCCCACACGCAGCCGCGTAGCCCGGATGGAGCGCAGCGTAATCCGGGAATCTACCCGCGCAAGCTCTCCCGGATTGCGCGGAGCCTGTCATC
>NZ_JBVVPQ010000129.1:0-9337 GCF_055811695.1 Bradyrhizobium sp. MI1.3
TTGCCGCCGCCGCGCTTGCCTGCGGGGGGCGCGCGCCCTCATCCCTCCCTGTCATCGCCCGGCTTGACCGGGCGACCCAGTATTCCAGAGGCAGTCGTCGCATACGAAAAGGCCGCGGCGTACTGGATGCCCCGCTTTCGCGGAGCATGACAGTTGTGCCAGAAGCTCGAAATCAGGCTACGCCCGCGCGCGCCCGTTGGCTTTGCCAACAGCGACGCCGTTGAGCTTCTTCTTTTTGACGGGCTTCGCCCCCGCCTTCTGCGCTTTACGCTCCGCGCGCGCCTTCACCTTGGCGCGTTCGGCCCGCGCTTCCGCGCGCAGCTTCTTGCGCTTCTTCTCGCAAGATTCGCACTTGCAGCCGATCGGCTTCAGGTAGGCTTTGAAATAATCGGTGCCGTAGTCGTAATTGATCTCGTCGCCCGGCTCGATGTTCTTGATGGCGCGGATGAAGACCTTGCGCTCGCGCGGCCGGACGTCGGATTCGGCGTTGGGCCGGCACGAATGGTTGATGTAGCGCGCGAGGTTCTTGCGCACCGAGCCGTCAATGGTCCAGCGGCCGTTGAGCTCGAACAAATATTTGTTCTCGATGTCGTCGTGCTCGGGAATCCGGGAGTCCAGAATCGGTCCGTAATAACGGATGATCCGGGTGCCCTTCTTGATCGGCTTGGTGGCGAAGAGGCCGAGCCCGGTTTTCGAGCGGCCGACGCGATAAGGTTTGTTGGACGAGGTGGCTGGCATGATCACGAAAAACGAGGACGCGAACAAGGCTGAAAGAGCCCAAGCGAAGCCGCTCTTCTAGAACGATTCCGCGCCCCTGTCAGGTGTCTGTCGACACTGTTTGAACCTTGCCCACAATCAAGACGTCTGATGGTACGGAGTTCCCGCTCGACTAAAGGCGTCGTCATGTTCCGCATCACCACCGCAACCTTGGCCATATTGCTCCTGGCCATGTTGCTGATGTGCAGCGGTCTCGGCCGCGCCGACGCCCAATCCGTGGGCAGCCAATATAGCTCGACGGCCTCGAAGGATTGCCGCCAGATCGGCAAGCCCAGCGAGCTCGACGGCAGCACCACGCGGGTCTGCAAGGGCAAGGATGGCCTCGTGGTCCTGATCGCCGAGGACGATCTTCGCGAAATCGTCTCGGTCGGCCGCAATCGCAAGGCCGCGGCCGAGGAACCGGCGGCAAAAGTCTGGTTCGCTCCGTTCAACTCGTCCGAGACCACGGTCGAATGGCGCACCGCGGGGGCCAAGCCGTTTGCGATGATCCAGCGCTGGCACATCGCCGATGGCACCGATCCCGACAAGCAGGGGCGGCCGAACACCAAGGCCATGCTGATCGTGACCCGGCTGCCACCCGGCCCCGTCTGCCACGTCGCCTATGTCGACGCGATCGCCAACCCGAACGCCAATGAGCTCGCGCGCAAGGCCGCGGACGAGTTCGCCCGCAGTTTTACCTGCGGCAAGGACGAGGTGAAGATCGTCGGCGCGCGCGGCCGAGCCGTCGAGCTCGCGACGATGCGCTAGGCGCTCGCGGCAAGCCATCAAGGGCCCGGCGGCTTCCCCGTCACGGGCGACATCAGCATCGCCTCGAGCAGTCGTTCGGGAGTCGTGCCCTCGGGCAGGCGCCCCAGAATATCCTCCAGCCGCCCATCGAGCAGCAGCATGGTAAAACCATGTACCATCGACCACGCGCGCGCGATCGCGGCGCCCTGATGGAGCGTCAGCGCGTCGCCGCTGATCTGCTCCTGCCGCATCATGCCGACGGCATTGGCGAGCCCGGCAAAGGACGCCTCGGCGGCCTCGTGCAGCGACGGCCTGGAATAGTCGAGGCGCTCGGTGCGGAACATGATGCCGTACATGCCGGGATGAGCCTGGGCATAGGCAACATAGGCTTTCGGCCGCGCCAGCGCGCGCTCGAGCGGGGTGGTGGCGGAGTCGGAGGACGACGCCATCGCCGCATTGAACTGGCGGAAGCCAACCGCCGCGAGCTCACTGAGAAGTCCGGTGAGGTCGCCGAAATGATGGGTGGGCGCGGCATGCGAGACGCCCGCCTCGCGCGCCACGGCGCGCAATGTCAGGCCGGCGAGCCCGTCACGCTCCAGCACCCGTTCGGCGGCCTGGAGCAGCGCCTCGCGCAGCGCGCCGTGGTGATAGGGCGCCTCGGCCTTGACGCTCGCCGTCCGTCGCGCGAGGCGCGCCGGGGCGCTCGCCTTCTTTGGGGTGCGCGCACCGCGCGCGGTTGCTGTCCTGATTTCGCTCTTGCCCATAGGCCAGCTATAAGACGCAATATTTACAGTGTAAAGATTTCACTTGACCAGAACTCCTCGTACGACTATTTGATCTTTACGATGTAAAGATGAGGGAGGATACGCCGTGCAGCAGGACGCCGTTGCCGAACGCCGCCACAATCTCGGTCCGATTCCGTTCGAGGCCGACGCGCCCTTCCTGAAAATCATCGGTGAATTGCCGCGCGAGCTGAACGGCACGCTCTATCGCAACGGCCCCGATCCGCAGTTCGAGTCGCCCGGCGCGCACTGGTTCGTCGGCGACGGCATGCTGCACGCCTTTCATCTCGAGAACGGGCGCGCCAGCCATCGCAACCGCTGGATCCGCACGTCGAAATGGCTGGCCGAGCACGATGCCGGCCGCGCGTTGTTCGGCGGCTTTGGCCGCAAGCTGCCGGATGCCCCGGCGAACCTGACCGACGGCGGCGTTGCGAATACCAACATCATCTTCCATGCCGGCAAGCTGCTTGCGCTGGAGGAGTTGCATCTGCCGACTGAGATCGAGCCCGGTACGCTCGCGACGCGCGGCTATCACAATTATCAAGGCCGCATCGCCGGCACCTTCACCGCGCACCCGAAGATCGATCCCGTCACCGGCGAGCTGGTGTTCTTCGGCTACAATGCGGCGGGACCGCTGACGCCTGCCCTCTCCTACGGGTCGATCGATGCGTCCGGCAAGGCGACGCGCTTCGAACGTTTCGAGGCGCCCTATGCCAGCATGGTGCACGACTTCATCGTCACGGAAAACCACCTGCTGTTTCCGATCCTGCCCCTCACCGGCAGCATGGAGCGCGCGATGAGCGGGCGGCCGCCCTATGCCTGGGAGCCGGACAAGGGCGCCTATGTCGGCGTGATCAAGCGCAAGGGCAGCGCGAAGGACATCGTCTGGTTTCGCGCTGAGGCCTGCTACGTCTTCCACGTCATGAATGCATGGGAGGAAGGTGACCGCATCATCGCCGACGTCATGCAGTTCGAGGAAGCACCACTGTTCACGCATCCCGACGGCACGCCCACCAATCCCGAGAAATCCTTCGCCCGCCATTGCCGCTGGACGTTTGATCTTGCCGGGAATACCGACCGCTTCCAGCAGACCTATCTCGACGATCTCACCGGCGAATTCCCGCGCATCGACGACCGCCGCGCCGGATTGAAGAGCGGTCACGGCTGGTACGCCTGCGCCAATCCGACGCTGCCGATGTTCGGCGCGTTGTCCGGCGTCGTCCATGTCGATGGCAAGGGCAAGCGCCTCGGCCATTATCTGCTGCCGGCCGGCGACACCATTTCTGAACCGGTCTTCGTCGAGCGGTCGAAAGATGCGGCAGAAGGCGATGGCTGGCTGCTGGCGGTGGTCTGGCGCGCGCGGGAGAACCGGAGCGACCTCGCCGTGTTCAACGCCAGGGATGTCGAGGCCGGCCCGGTCGCGTTGGTGCAGCTCGGCCACCGCGTGCCCGACGGTTTTCACGGCAATTGGGTCGGCGCGCAGTAGCTGTTCCTCGTCATCGCGGATGCCACCAAAGAGGTCTCTGATGCACATGCCATCGATCACTGCGGACTATCTCGTCGTCCTGGTCCTGATCTGCGCCGCCCTCACACTTCAGATGATCCAGCCGCGGCGGAGCGGCCAAACCGTCTTCAACGGCGGTATCTTGCTCGCCCTCGTCCTCTTGGTCACCTGTGCGTTACCTGCGCTGTCCTACCTGCCCTGGGCCGGATTCACCGACGAAATGGCCGACCAAGCCGTTGCAGCAATTCAATTTTTGGAAGTCGCTTACGTCATTTTGACACTGTAAAGATTTTGCTTGACCCCGCTCCGCCCGTGACTTATTGATCTTTACATCGTAAAGATAAGGCCTGACCGAGGCGGACCATGGCGATTTTCCTGATCCTCGCGCCCTACGGCGCCTTCACCTTCCTGATGCTGATGACATCGGCCACGATCAGCGTATTCGTGGCCTCGGCAATCTGTCTCGCCACCGTCGCGATCGATGTCGTGCGCGGTCGATCGGTGAAGATCCTGGCGATGAGCTCGGCGCTGCTATTCGCCGCAATCGGCATCCACCTCGCGCTGTTCGATCCGGCGCTCGGCACACTCGGTGTCAAGCTGTCGGTCGACATCGGCATCTTCGTCATCTCGCTCGGCTCGATGCTGGTCCGCCGTCCATTCACGCTGCAATACGCGCTGGAGGCCGTGCCGGCCGAGACCGCGGCAATGCCCGGCTTTCTCTATGCCAATTACGTCATCACCGGCGCATGGACTGCGGCTGCGCTGCTGATGGCGGCCGCCAATCTCGTGCTGCTCTATGTCCCCGGCCTGCCGCTCTGGTCGAGCCTTGCGGTCGCCTTCGCCGCCCGCAACAGCGCGATGTACTTCACAAAATGGTATCCCGAATATCGGCAGATCACGTACGGTGCGCCGGCCAGCGCACTGCCCCACACTCGCTGAACAGGATCGACGATGAAGGACGTATTCGCCCGCCTCGCCTCCGACCTCTTCTCCGCCATCGTCTTCCTGGTCATCTACCTCGTGACCGACAACGTCGTCCTGGCAACGTCGGTGGCGATTGCCGGAGCGATCGCGCAGGTGATCTACGCGCGCGTCAAGGGGCAGCAGGTCAATTACATGACCTATGCGAGCGTCGCGCTCGTCGTCGTGCTCGGCACGATCACGCTGCTGACCAACGATCCCCGCTTCATGCTCGCAAAGCCCTCGATCGCGCATTTCGCGATCGGCGCCATCATGCTCAAGCGCGGCTGGATGCTGCGCTACATGCCGGCGATCGTCGTAGAGACCGTTCCGGAATATGTGACGGCTGCAGGTTATGCCTGGGCTGCGCTGATGTTCGTGATCGGCGCCGGCATGATCGCCGTCGCCTCCACAGGCGATCTGAAGCTGTGGGCGTTCTACATCACGGTGGTCGCGGGCGGCGCCAAGATCCTCGCCTTCGCCGTGCAATATGTCGTGCTCCGTCTCATCGTCACCAGCCGACGGCGCGCCGCCGCCCGCGCCTAAATGCCTCCGACGGAGCGTTAGGCGCGGGCGACGAGTTGCGCTATACGCTCGGCCGGGACTGGCCCGCGGATCGTCGCGGTCCGCCGGGATCTTGGGAGACGCGAATGGCCGTCGACGGCAACTGGACTCTGACCCTGACAACCCCCATGGGCGAGCGCAAGGCGACGCTGAGCCTGACGGCTGCCGGCGGCACGCTCACAGGGACGCAGGGTGCGGAAGGCGATACAGCCGAGATATTCGACGGCACCGTCAGCGGCGATGCCGTCAACTGGAAGGTCTCGATCACCAATCCGATGCCGTTGACGCTCGAATTCATCGGAACCGTCTCGGGCGACAGCATGAGCGGTGAGATGGGCATCGGCCCGATGGGCAGCTTCCCGTTCACCGGCACGCGCGCCTAAGCCGCGCGGCAACCGTGCGCGCGCTCGGTCTCATCGCGGCGACGATCCTGTGTGTCGCGACACAAGCGGCGCGCGCGGACGACGCCGAACCGGCGTGGCGGGCAAGCGCGCTCGCCATGCTACCGGCAGGCTATGTTGCCGGCACGGCCTATCGAACCGAAGGTTCGACGGGCTACCTCGCCGTCTATCCGATCTCGTCGAACGATCCGAAGTCGCCTGCAAGCGTTTTCGGCGCGCGCCAGGCTCTTGTGGTCGCGCTGACGTCGGATGCGACGCGCGCAGTCTCGGCCGCATTGAAGCCGCGTAGCGGGCCGGATCCTGACAACGACGACACCGAATTCGCAAAGCTGCACGCCGATCTCGCCGCCAAGCGCTCGACGCTTCCCGACGGCACCGAGCCGTGCGATCTCGGCGCCTGGTCCGTCGACAAGGATCCTGATGGCCTCAACGTGCGTGCCGAACCATCGACCAAGGCGCGTGTGCTCGGCACGCTTCCGCCGCCCTACCTGCTCAAGCTCGGCGGCAGCGAGAACACGCCCGATGGCGGCTGGCTCACCGAATTCCGCATCATCGGCTTTAAGAACGGCTGGTTTTTGATCGAAGGCGCCAAGCCGCCCGGCAGGGACTACGAGGACGACAAGAAATATCCGCGCCGCGCGCCTAAGCCCTACGCCGGACGCGGCTGGGTCGCCTCCAACAAGGTCGGCGCGTCCCACGCCAATGGCGCGACACGCATGGGCGGCCTGTTCCAGGCGCCCTTCGTCGATGCGAAATGGATGCCGGCCCAGCGCGAGCTCGGCGGCCCGATCGACACCGACGGCGGGCCGAAGCACATCTTTGCTTGCAGCGGCCTCTGGGGCCTCGTCGAGAGCCAGGACGGCGTCCGCGGCTGGTGGCGCGGGCTGTGCTCCAACCAGGTCACGAATTGCAGTTAGCCTGCGGCCCATCCTTCGAGACTCCGGCGGGCCCTCAGGATGAGGTCATGTTTCGCGGCGAGATATCAGACCCTCATGGTGAGGAGCCCGCCAAAGCGGGCGTCTCGAACCATGCAGGCCGAGCTCTTCCGGCACTCCGGAGCGAGGCGAAGAGCTAGCCCAGATTCAGCTCCTTGAAGAAGTCGTTGCCCTTATCGTCGATGATGATGAACGCCGGGAAGTCGACGACCTCGATGCGCCAGATCGCTTCCATGCCGAGCTCGGGATATTCGAGCACCTCGACTTTCTTGATGCAGTGCTCGGCAAGATTCGCCGCGGCACCGCCGATAGAGCCGAGATAGAAGCCGCCATATTTCTTGCAGGCCTCGCGCACGGCCGGCGCCCGGTTGCCCTTGGCGACCATCACCATCGAGCCGCCGGCGGCCTGGAACTGATCGACGAAGGAATCCATGCGGCCAGCGGTGGTGGGGCCGAACGCACCGGAGGCGTAGCCCTCGGGCGTCTTGGCGGGGCCGGCGTAATAGACGGGATGGTTCTTGAAATAGTCCGGCAGCGGCTCGCCCTTGTCGAGCCGCTCGCGCAGCTTGGCATGCGCGGAATCGCGCGCGACGATCATGGTGCCGGTCATCGAGACCCGCGTCTTGGTCGGGTACTTCGAGAAGGTGGCCAGGATATCCTTCATCGGCTGGTTGAGATCGATCTTGACGACCTCGCCGCCCAGCGACTGCTCGACCTCAGGCAAATACTGCGCCGGGTTGTGCTCGAGCTCTTCGAGATAGACGCCGTCCTTGGTGATCTTGCCGAGCACCTGGCGATCGGCCGAGCAGGACACGCCGAGCCCGATGGGGAGCGAGGCGCCATGACGCGGCATGCGGATCACGCGGACGTCGTGGCAGAAATATTTCCCGCCGAACTGCGCGCCGACGCCGAGCGACTGCGTCATCTTGAGAATTTCCTGCTCCATCTCGAGATCGCGGAACGCGTTGCCGTCGGGCGAGCCGTGGGTCGGCAGCGCGTCGAGATAGCGAGCCGACGCCAGCTTCACCGTCTTCATGCAGAGCTCGGCCGAAGTGCCGCCGATCACGATGGCGAGATGATAGGGCGGGCACGCCGCGGTGCCCAGCGTCAAGACCTTCTCCTTCAGGAAGGCGAGCAGCCGGTCCTTGGTCAGCACCGACGGAGTGGCCTGGAACAGGAAGCTCTTGTTGGCAGAGCCGCCGCCCTTGGCCATGAACATGAACTTGTAGGCGTCATCACCTTCGGCGTAGATCTCGCACTGCGCCGGCATGTTGTTGGCGGTGTTCTTCTCCTCGTACATCGACAGCGGCGCAACCTGCGAGTAGCGCAAATTGCGGCGCAGGTAAGCATCGCGCGCGCCTTCCGACAGCGCCGCCTCGTCGTCACCATCGGTGATGACGTTGCAGCCCTTCTTGCCCATGATGATCGCGGTGCCGGTGTCCTGGCACATCGGCAGCACGCCGCCGGCGGCGATGTTGGCGTTCTTGAGGAAGTCCAGCGCGACGAACTTGTCGTTCGGGCTCGCCTCGCCATCCTCCAGGATCGCGCGGAGCTGCTTCAGATGCCCCGGCCGCAGATAGTGGTTGATGTCGCCAAAGGCCGCTTCCGACAGGGCCCGCAGCGCCTCCCGCGACACCACCAGCATGTCCTTCCCCAGGACCTTCTCGACCCGCACGCCCTCGGCCGTGATCTTCTTGTAGGGCGTCTCGTCCTTGCCGAGCGGAAACAGCGGGGTGTGCTTGTAGGGCGGAACGGGCTTTGCGGGGTCGGGGAAGGCGGTGGGAGCGTTCATGGGCTGGAATCTCGGGGTTTTGGAGCCCTCGTATGGGCCCCTTCCATAGAAGCGTTCTAAGCTTTTTTGCCGCAAAGGGAAGGCGCCCTGGTGCGGTCGGGGCATCCCGATTCGGCGCGTGGCGAGCTATTTTCGGCGGCTGTCGGCGGACACGAGGCCCTCATGACGCCAGTGAAGACCCTGGGTGCACCCCTTGCGCTACGCGCCCGACGACGGTTGAATGCGCCCGCTAAGGGGCTCTTCATCATGACATTGAACTTGCACGTCCGCGGCGCGATCCTGGTCGCCGCCGCCATCACCGGCCTTGTGACCCTCGCCGCACCCGCGCGCGCCGACCGCTGCGATGACAGCGCCAAGGAGCTGGCGAACCAGGTCGACCGCCTCAAGGTGAATTTCCGCGCCGCCAATGTGGTCTACCTGACGCACCCCGCGGCCAAGGAATTGTCCGTGGCTTGCCGTGGCGACAAATATTCGATCGAGCTCTATGCCAAGGGCGATCGCAAGCCCAAGCCGGAGTTCTTTGCGCTGGTGGGGTCGATGGCGGCGATCGTCTTCACCGTGACCAAGGACGATACGACGACGGGCGCGACACGCTGCCTGAAGCGGATGGGACTCTTGCGCGGCGACAAGATCAGCATGCGTTACCGGCGTCTCAACATGGAATGCACCCGCACCAAGACGGATGCGTCCATCGCAATCACGCGCGGCAAGGACGAATAGGCGGCTCCCGCGCGGTGTGCGTCTGACAGCACACCGCACACTACAGACTCCGTCATTGCGAGCGTAGCGAAGCAATCCAGATCCCTCTGCGGAGACAGACTGGATTGAGCCTCCCCTAAATCGGTGGACACCTATAGCTTAGACAGCAAGAGGTGTCAGATGACGAAACGGCAGCG
>NZ_JBVVPQ010000130.1:0-9177 GCF_055811695.1 Bradyrhizobium sp. MI1.3
TTGCGGGAAACCACATTGTCGACGAGAACTGCCGTAGGGCCGGTCTCGATCTGGACGTCAACGTCGGGATAGGCGATCGCGTATTGGGTAAGCAGAGGCGGCAACCGTAAGGCCGCCGTCGTCTCCATCGAGCCGATGCGCAATTCGCCGCTTGGGAAGGCCTCGTCCTTCACTGCGCGATGAGCCTCTGCCAAAAGCTCGCTGATCCGGTTGGCGTAAGGGAGCAGCCTGCTCCCCATCGAGGTCAGCGTCACTCCCTTTTTGGACCGGTGAAAAAGCTGGACCCCCAGCTGAACCTCGAGAGCCCGAATCCGCTGCGTCACATTGGACTGCACCGTGTGGAGCTCGTTTGCCGCCCGGCCGATCCCGCCCGCCATTGCCACCGCCGTAAAGAAGTTGAGGTCGGTGCTGTCCATGGGTCATCTCCCCTAATGATGACTTTGATCAAAACTAATCACTTTTCCGTTGTCAACGTCTGATCTAGCGTTTGCATGGAAAAGGCGGATCGCGCCTGAGCGAGGACGGAAAATGGGCATCAAGACGAGATTGACCGACTTTTTGGACTCGAGCATCCGATCATACTGGCGCCGATGGACCCCGCCTCCGGCGGCGAACTCGCGTCGGCCGTTTCCGCAGCCGGCGCGTTGGGCATGCTGGGGGGAGGTTATGCCAACCGGACCTGGTTCGAAGAACAATCGGCCAAGGTGAGCCGCCCGGACGTTGGATGCGGTTTCAAACATGGGCTCTGGCAAACGATCCTGGCCTGCTCGATCGTGCTTTGCAGCGGCACAACAGGGCGATCATGCTCTCATTCTCGGATCCCGAGCCCTATGCGCCGCAGGTGAAGGAAGCGGGCGTTCCGCTCATCTGTCAGGTACAAACACTTGAGCACGCGAAGCGCGCCATCGACGTCGGAGCCGACGTCGTGATAGCGCAAGGCACCGAGGCAGGTGGCCACGGGCTAACGGCGCGTTCCACGATGCCCTTCGTTCCGGCGGTCGCCGATCTGGTGGCAAAAAGGGCTCCTCATGTCCTCGTGGTTGCTGCAGGCGGCATCGCCGATGGACGCGGCGTGGCTGCAGCTCTGATGCTCGGTGCCGATGGGGCATTGATGGGGACGCGCTTCTGGGCCACGCAAGAATCGGTGATCCATCGCAATGCAAAGGAAAAGGTGGTGACCGCCACAGGCGACGAAACGATCCGGACTCGTGTCTACGACGTGGTTCGCAAAAAGCCGTGGCCCTCAGAATACACCGGAAGGCTCATGAAAAATGGCTTCATCGAGCAGTGGCACGGCCGGGTAGTGGTGGTGATGTGATGAACCTTGTCCAGGTGCGTGGCCATGCCGCGCCGGCAGTCGGGGCGGCAAATTCCCGGCCGCAATGCGTCCAGCTGTCTCGCTGCTAGGGCCGGGGCGGCTCTCGTCGCACAGCTGCCCACGGCGTCTATTACCAATTTTGAGCTGTTTGTGATTGTACCAGGCGAGCGAAACTCGTTCGCCACGCTTCCTGGCGCGCACAGCGAAAGGGAATGCATTTCATCCGATTATCGCTCCTTGGCTGTCTTAACAGGGCGGTCTGCCAAGATAAGAATCGAATGCGGCTGCCACAGCTCGAGTTAGAAAACGATGCTCCGGCCTCACGCGGATGAATCCCTTTTCCATTTGCACGATCCCATCCTCAACGAGCATCGCCAAGCGTTCGCCTGAACCGAGGAAAGAGACCGGGTCAAATCCATGAGTAACGCAAATTGCCGGCACATCGACCTGGAAATCGCACATTAGCCGCTCGATGATTGCGGCCCGGACGCGGTCTTCGAGGCTGAGGCAGTAGCCCTTTGACGTCGCCAGACGGCCGGCCTTGATTTGGCCGCTGTAGGAACCGGCTGTAACTTCGTTTTGGACGTAGCCGTCCCCAAGCCGACCGATGGCCGACGGGCCGAAGCCGATCACTTTATTGCAGGTGTCGGCCGAGTAACCCAGTGAGTTCCGCCGCAGACGACCGGCTTTCTGCGCCAGCGCGAGCTCATCGTCCGGCAAGGCGAAATGGTCGAGTCCGATTTGGCGGTAGCCCGCTGCAATCAGTGTATCGGCCATCGCGGCGGCCTGTTCTGCACGGGCAGGGGTGTCTGGCAGCGCTGCCTCGTCAATCAGGCGCTGATTCTTCTTAAAGGAAGGCACGTGCCCATAGCTAAATACCGCAAGCCGGTTTGGTCGCATGGCCACCGCCGTAGTCGCGGTCTGAATGCAGGACTGCACCGTCTGATTTGGCAGGCCGTAGATGAGGTCGAAGTTGATGCGGATTATTCCATGCTGCCGCAACGTTTCGACGGCGCGCTCTGTTTGTGCCTCACTCTGGACGCGGTTGATCGCCTTTTGAACAATTGGATCGAAGCTCTGGACGCCGAGGCTCGCGCGGTTCACGCCGGCAGCTGCTAACCCTTCGGATTTGGCGAGCGTGAACGTGCGCGGGTCGATCTCAACAGCGACGGCGGCCGTTTTCGAAAGCGCAAAGCGGCGGCGCAGAAATTCCATCAGCCGCCGGAACTCCGCTGCCTCAATGAGGGTCGGCGTTCCACCGCCGAAGTGCACGTCGCTCACAGGCAGCGGTTGCGGCACCTGCGCCGCGACCAAATCGATCTCCTTACGAAGAACGGCCAAAAACTCTAGGATGGGTGAATCCCGGCGAGTGATGCTTCGAGCGAAGCCGCAATACCAGCAAATCGATCGACAGAACGGAACGTGGAAGTAGAGCGACACCGAGTCATTAACCGGCAGGCGCTGCAGCCATTTCTCAGAGGCGTCGGCGCCGACCTCTGTGGAGAACTGGGCTACAGTTGGATAGATGGTGTACCAAGGAAGGCGAGCATCGCAATACTTTTCTAGAATCGACGTCTGCAACGATTGTTATCCCATGTTTGCGGAGTTTGTGGTCGCAAGCGAATTCTTTTGCATTCCTTTGTTTGCCGACAGTAATCCGGAGTGCCGCTAGGCAATTGGGAGCTTGCGTGACGGCGGATATGCTGACGAAACACGCTGTTGGATAGCAAGGCGTTCCTCTCGAAGACAGAGAACAATTGCTGCAGGCGAGATCCTCGAATCAACACGGCCACGGCGAGGTCCTAGACTCAACTCCGCTTCGGAAGCTCCAATGTTCACCAACGAGAGATCGATCAGGGCCGTTGACGCCTCTGGAGCTCGAACTGCCTCACGACCTGACTCGTGCGAGGTTCATTGACCAAGATTCATTCCCCCGTAATCTTCATCAACTGACAAGGTTGGTAGTTGACTTCTGCGTAGCCTATTCTCCGTCGATCCAAGGATCCTGCGCCGGTTTGGGGCCGCCCAGGTACGTAGTCGAACTTCACTAATGCGAGCATTGTCGGATTGCCTCGTTCGTGGGTCTCGCGGAGCGAGAGAGCATTGTGACCAGGAAGGGTGATCACGGGCAATTGCTCTTTAGCAATCGCCGCCATCGACCGTCCGCGTTGTTGTGTTGAGCTGTGTCTCGTTCAAGACGTCGATGTCCCAAGCCGGACAGTAAGACGGCAGCATTCCGCGAGCGCAGCGAGAGGTGCGCTGTTTCTTCAGGAAACGATCGCAGAACATCATTGGCACGCCGGTTGCTTGAGATGTGGGTCATCCGTTACGACCACGATCGCAGCGCTTGTTTAAGAGTTCAGATGAAGCTTCCTCGATTGATCCAAATCAGTGCCATTCTGATGCCAATGCTGACGCCGATGTTGCCGCGCCCGTCAAGTGCGTGGCCGTCGCGCGGCCTCTCATCTCCTGATGGCGCTTTCGGTCTCCCCGCGAGGACAGGATTGCTCTGCACCCGGAACTGGACGGAACGAGACCAGTCAAGACGTGCTGCGCACCATGTTCGAGGCGATGTGCCACAAGCCGTTCCAACAGAGTGGTCTGGCGGACGTCCGCCTCTAGCACGGCGATCTGACAGCAGCACCAGCGGACGCGCAGGCGGTATTTTCGGAGCTAACAAACGGCGGGATGCCGTCGGTGTTCGCTCGTAGCTAGGCAATTAGCCGATGCAGGACGGTTGGGAACTTCGAGAAGCAATGAGGCGCCGAGAAGAGCTCAAAGCCAAGCTCTTCCGCGCGCAATTGGATGTGGCCAAGCGTAAGGCTGAGTTGGTGGACCTCGAGCACAGGATTCTGAAGAACCTTGACGCTAGCACTGAGCTGATCTGCTGGTAGCAGGATTTGCCTGTCGCTCGCCCGATGAGGTCGCTTCGGCCTGATCGTCGGATGTGTGATCGAAAGAGGGTACTATGCAGAAAACGATCGATAGCAAGCTCGGAGTGGGTGCGGCTTCCGATGACATCCGGGCAACCGAGAGTGCTGTGGCGCAATTTCGCGGGATCGATCATATTGCGATTGCTGTGCTCGATCTTGAGGCCTCAATTCAATTCTTTCGGGACGTGCTAGGTTTTGAGTTGAAGCGCCGTTTTCGCATCAAGGGTCAAGCGACGGGCATGCTAGCTGCTGAGTTCGAGAGCAGGGGCATCAGGTTTGTTTTGTGTCAGGGTACTGAGCCGGCCTCTCAGGTCTCAGAGCTCGTACGGCGTCACGGCGTTGGAGTTGCTCATATCGCTCTTGAGGTCGACGACGTGGATGCCGCTGTAGAGACCCTAAAGTCTCGAGGTCTGGAATTTGACACGAATGTGATACGTGGCCCTGGACTGACACAGGCCTTCTCGAGCCGCTCCATTGAGACTGGGCTTAGCTTCGAGATCATTCACCGAGATGGAGAGAGTGGTTTCCTCGAATCGAACGTCCAGCAGCTTTTTGACCAGCTTGAACAATCCGGAAAATACTGAGCGAAGAGGCGTAGGGCCTTAGACCTCCAGTCGTGCTCAGACGTAGGCCTGGCCTCCATGGCTCCGTCCTCCTCCAAGGCTCCATGATGGATTTCCGGATACAAAGTTCGGCAATGAATTTCCTGAACGAGGTCTCGAGTCGGTTTCCCTCAGCTGTCTCGCTTGCGTCTGGTAGGCCGAGTGACCGGTTTTTCGATAGACTCAACCCCCATGCGCTGTTGAATGCATTCGGTGTGTATCAAAGGTCCTGGGCTGGCGATCGTGGCCAAGTATGGTCTCAGTTGTTGCAGTATGGTCGAACAGCGGGAATCATCAACGAGCTTGTTGCGCAACAGGTGCGATCCGATGAGGGGCTCCCCGCTAAGGCGGATCGCGTCCTGATCACCTCAGGATGCCAGGAAGCGCTCGCTCTCTGCCTGCCGGCGCTGTGTCCCGAATCTTCGGATGTGCTCCTGGTCTGCAATCCCACCTATATTGGAGCAATTGGTGCAGCTAATGCTGCGAGGGTGCCTATTGCAGCGTTGTCCAACTCAGCGTCTTGCGTTGCAGACGCGATCGAGTCCGCCGTTGTGCAATTGGGCCGAATTGGTCGAAGAGCTCGGGCAATATATCTTATTCCTGATTTTGATAATCCGACGGGACGCGTCCTCGATGTGGTCGCACGACGGGAGATCCTCGAAGTGTGCGCCAAACATCGGATCGTCGTTTTGGAGGACAATGCATATGGGGCATTTCGGTATGAAGGAGATGCGGTGCCTCCGCTGGCCGTTTTGGATGAGGTCGGAAGTGTTATCTACCTGTCCACATTCTCCAAGACGCTAAGCCCAGCTCTTCGCGTCGGAGCAGCAATACTGCCCGATACCATCTTTGGAGACGCAGGTGCTTGCCGGACACTTTGGGAAGATCTGGTTCAGCGCAAGAGTTTCGTTACCGTGAATACGAGCCAAATTAGCCAAGCGATTGTGGCGGGGCTCTTGATCGAACAGCGGACAAGCTTACGTGGCTGGATCCGGCCGGCGCTGGATTGGTATCGTGCAAATCGCGACCTTATGTTGTGTCAGCTGGACGATGTGTTTTCGCCTTTGTCGGACCAGGTTCGATGGAATCGTCCTGCCGGCGGCTTCTTTCTGACTCTCGATCTTCCTTTCAGATTTGACGCGAACACCGCGGACGAGTGCGCAACGCATTACAATGTCATTGTTATGCCGATGAGCTTCTTCGCACTGGATAACTCTCAAGACTGCCGGATCCGATTGGCGTTCAGCTCGGTTGCTCCGGAGCAAATCTCACCTGCTGTGAGAGGTTTAGGTCATTATGTGGCGCGGCGCGTCGGGCGGGAATTGCCCGGGCTACGCGACGGCTTGGCTGGAGCGTGAAGCTGGCCCATCGGTCTCCTCCGGTGCACGCCGGCGCGCGTCTCTCGGTGGCCACACGCTCGGCGCGTCACACACGGGGAGGTTTTGTCATGGACGTGGGTTACGAACATCACGACATATGTGTGTTGGCCTCATCGAGTTGCGAAGTCGGCGATTGGGGTGGGCAACGACCTGCAGCCTCGCCAATTGGTTCTACCGTCTTTGTTGGTGGTGGTACGCTAGGTATTAGGTGTGCAGAGCTAGCAATGGAGATGGGCTACGTCATCGGCGCGGCCCTGTGCGCGGACGCCATCTTCCGCGATTGGGCCGCTCGCGCCAATTTCTTGTGCCTAGCGAGCGTCGAAGAGCTTGCCACGTTCCTCAATACCGAACCGGTGGACTGGATAGTTTCTGTTGCCAATCCTTTCATATTGCCGGCGGATGTGTTTGGTCGAGTGCGTCGAGGCGCTTTCAATTACCACGACGGTCCCTTGCCACGATATGCGGGAACTCATGCGACGTCTTGGGCGCTGCTGGCCCAAGAGACCGAATATGCCATCACGTGGCATCGCATAGATGATGGTGTTCATACGGGTGACCTGGTGGTTCAACGCCAAGTCCTGATTGGACCTACCGACACCGCGCTAAGCCTGAATCTTAAATGTTATGAAGCCGGAGTCGAGGGATTCCGCGAGCTTTTAGGCGGCTTAACGAACGAAAGGCTTGCCGCCCGTCCGCAGGCGCTAGCGGACAGAAGCTATTTTCCGAGGCACCGACGCCCAGATGCTGCGGGCTGTCTGCGCTGGGATAGATCCGCGCAAGATCTCTCAGCGATGACGCGGGCCTTAGATTTTGGGCCGCATCATTCCAATCCTTTATGTCTGTCCAAGGCTCTTGTGGGCAATGACATTGTCGCAGTCAGGTGCTTGGAGGTGTCGTCTGGCCGCTCGGGTTTATCGGCGGGTTCACTGGTTGAAATCCACCCCAGCCACTGGCGTGTGGCGACGGGTACAGAGGATGTTGGTGTTTGGTTTGACAGGCCCGATGGTCAGGCTCTGGATGCGCGGGCACTCGCGAGGCAGTCCGGTCTGGATCTAGGGCATCGCCTCTGGATTCTAAGCGATGACGAGGCTCGGGGCATAACTGTTGCCCATGAAATGCTGGCGCCTCGGGAGAGTTTTTGGCGGCAGCGGCTTGAGCAGTTCAAAATATTGCAGCCTCCGTTTCTGTCGGGTTCAGAAGCTCCGACTCCACCCATGCGGCAGTCGACTTCGTGGCTCATTCCGAGTGCTTTGGCTAAGCTGTCGCCATTTGATCGCACGGAGCACCTAATAACTGCTTGGCTGACCTATCTCAGTCGTGTCACTGGCGAATCACAGCTCCAATTGGGATGGACGCCCGCACAGAATGGATCGCGGGCCCGGTTGAAGGCGGCGGAAGTGATTGTCGCTTCCGTCGTGCCTATGGAAATTACGATTGAACTTGGTCATGATTTTGCAGAGGTCCGCAGGGTGGTCGCCGCCGAATGCGCCAAGCTGAGCGAGCACGATAGCTTTGCGCGGGATGTGATCGCGCGCGCTCCGAGCTTGCGGGGGAAGGAGGCGCTACGATCGCGCCGACCCTGGCTGATTGGCGTTACGGTTACGGCAAATAGCTGTTCTGCCGCTGGTGATCTGGCTTCGAGCCCGCGTTCCGAGACAACCCTATCCGGTGATTTGCTAACGTTTGAGGTATGCGCTCTGGATGGGAGCTTCCGATGGCACTTTGATGCGAGTCGCTTGGCGCCCAAGCAGATCGACCGCATGACGCAGCATTTGCAAAGCTTGTTATGTGCTGTGATGGCCGATGCGCGGCAACCGGTCGGGCGGATTGAGCTGCTGTCGTCCGCTGAGCGCGCCTACCTGCTGGAGGAGTTGAACCGGACGGCGGCGCCCTATCCGGCGGAGCGGTGCATCCATGAGCTGTTCGAGGCGCAGGTGCGCCGGACGCCGGACGCGGTGGCGGTGGTCTGCGAGGGCGAGCGCGTGAGCTATGGCGAGCTCAATGCACGGGCGAACCGCCTCGCGCATCATCTGATCGGGCTCGGGGTCAAGCCGGATCAGCCGGTGGCGATCTGCCTTGAGCGCAGCGTGGCGATGGTGGTGGGGCTTTTAGCGGTCCTCAAGGCCGGCGGGGCGTATCTGCCGCTGGACCCGACCTATCCGTCCGCACGGCTGCGGCAGCTCCTCAACGATGCGGCGCCGCGACTGCTGCTGGCCGATGCGGCGGGGCGTGCCGCGCTGGGCTGTGATGCGTTCCTCGATCTGACGGTGATCGATCTGGAGACGGCGACGCCGGCCTGGGCGAACCTGCCGGAATCCAATCCGGACCCACGCGCCCTCGGCCTGACCTCGCGCCATCTCGCCTATGTAATCTACACCTCAGGATCAACCGGCACGCCCAAGGGCGTCATGGTCGAGCATCGCGGATTGGTGAATCATACGACCTGGCAGGTGAATCGCTTCCAATTCGGTACCCACGACGTTTTCTTGCAGCGAACCTCCCCCGCATTTGATGCCGCCGTATGGGAGCTATGGACAGCTTTGTCGATTGGGGCACACTCAGTTCTTCTTCCTCTCGACCGACAATTAGATATTCGAACAATTTTAAATCTACTGGATAAGTACCGAGTAACGGTTCTGCAATTGGTTCCATCGCTTCTTTCAGCATTGCTCACGGTCAGTGACGTCGAGCAAAAGCAAATCGATTCTCTGCGCTACATATTCTGTGGTGGAGAGGTCCTTAGAAAAGAACTAGCCACTAGATGGCTGCAAATGGCATCGCAGCCACTTGTCAATCTCTATGGACCTACTGAGGCCACGATTGCCTCGACAGCTTGGCTTTATCCCGCTGGATTTGACGGGTCAGTTGTCCCGATTGGCCGGCCGATCGCGAACACGCGGATCTACCTGCTGGACGGTCTTGCTGCGCCCGTTCCGTTCGGGGCG
>NZ_JBVVPQ010000131.1:0-9150 GCF_055811695.1 Bradyrhizobium sp. MI1.3
CAAACTTAGACACAAGCCGATCTCCAATCAGAGATCGATCATTCCTCGCTCGGCGCCTTCAATGGAAGGTGGGACCGCGCTGCAGGCTACAGCGCGCGACGTTCATCCGACCGGAGCGCGCTTTTCGCATGCTCCGCCCTGTGCTGCCAGCCAATCTGCAAGATCAACGCTCCTTGAATGCTCGCTCCGCCTGATCCTGCAGCGGCTTGAGAAGGTAGGATAGCGCGGTTCGACCCGGCGTCTTGATGAAGACCTCGACTGGCATGCCGGGCAACAGCTTGGCCGACCCGAGTTTCGCGAGCTCTTCCGGCTTCAGCAGAACGCGACCCGTGTAGTAACTGGTTCCGGCACGTTGATCCTGGGTGATGTCTGCCGAGACCATGCTGACCTCTGCGTCGATTTCGGGCGTGGTCTTCTGGTTGAACGCCGCGAAGCGCATTGTCGCGGTCTGCCCCACATAGACCTGGTCGATATCGCGCGGTGCGATCTTGACCTCAACCGCAAGCGAATCCGCATCAGGCACGATCAGCATGATCTGCTCGCCGGGAGAGATCACACCTCCAACCGTGTGGACGCTCAGCTCGTGGACGCGGCCGGATTGCGGTGCCCTGATATCGACCCGGTTCAGTTGGTCGACCGCCGCAGTTTTGCGTTCGCCCAGCTCGGAGAGTTTCGAGCGCGTTTCGATCAGATCCTTGCCGACTTCCGTCCGCAGGTCCTGGTCGATCTGAATGATCTGGAGTCCGATTTCGGCGATCTTGCCCCTCGACTGAGCGATCATTCCTGCCAACTGGCTGCGCTCGCCTTCGAGGCGCGCGGAATCGCGCTCCAGGGAATTAAGCCGCGTGATCGGCACCAGATTTTTTTGCCAGAGACTGCGCACGCCCTCCAGCTCCTGCCGGATAAATTCGACTTCCTTCTGCTTGGCCTCGGTTTGCCCCGTAAGGCCCTTGATCTCGTTTTCCAGCTGCGCGCTCTTCTCCTGCAACTGCGCTTTTTGGCCGCTCCTCGCCTGACGACGCAGGTCGAACAGCTTTCGCTCCGCGATGATTGCACGGCTCGCCTCGGAGTTGCTCTCCTTGGCCCGGTCGAGCAGCACCTTGGGGAACATGACCTGCTCGGCACCGTCGCGCTCAGTCTCGAGACGAGCCTGCCGCGCGAACAGCTCATCGAGGCTGTTGGTGACGATCGTCGCATTCGCGAGCGTCTGGGTCTCGTCGAGGCGGATCAAAATATCCCCTGCATTGACACGGTCGCCCTGCCGCACGCGCAGCTCTCCCACGATCCCACCGGTGGAATGCTGAACTTTCTTGACGCTTGAATCCACCACGACCACGCCTTGGGCGATCACCGCGCCCGACAATTGGGTCGTTGTCGCCCAACCGCCGATCCCGAAGGTGACCAGACCGAACATGATCATACCGACGATCATGTAACGCTGGATGGATTGCATTGCAGGAGCCACCTGGCCGTTCATCGGCTGCCTCCTTGAGCTTCCGCGACGACCTTGAGCGCTACGGGATTTCGCAACACTCTGTTGAGAACCTCCTCTCTCTTGCCGAAGGACTGAACTCTGCCTTCCCCGAGGCACAGGACATGGTCCACGCCCTCCAGCGCCTTCGGACGATGCGCGATAACCGCAACAATCCCACCACGGCGGCGTACGTTCAGGATCGCCTCGGTTAAGGCTTCCTCGCCCTCGGCGTCAAGATTGGAAGAGGGCTCATCAAGCACGACCAGGAATGGCTTGCCGTAAAAGGCTCGCGCAAGCCCGATACGCTGCCGCTGCCCCGCCGACAGCGCTAACCCTCCCTCGCCGATCTTCGTGCTGTAGCCGTCCGAAAGGGAGAGGATGAGGTCGTGCGCGCCCGCGGCATGCGAGGCTTCCAGAACTGCGGCGGCCGTTGCCTGCGGGTCGAAACGTGCAATGTTCATCGCAATACTGCCATCGAACAATTCGACGTCCTGAGGCAGATAACCGATGTGCTTGCCGAGGGCGTCCGAAGACCAATGATCGAGCGCGGCCTTGTCGAGCCGGATCCTGCCTCGAATGGACGGCCAGACCCCGACCAGCGCACGTGCCAACGTCGATTTGCCGGATCCGCTCGGACCAATGATTCCAACCGCCTGCCCGCTCCGCAGTTGGAACGACACTTCACTGACGGTGGGCCTCTCCGAATTTGGGGCTCCAATATAGAGCTGCTCGACGGTGAGGGTTTCAACAGGCGGAGGCAATGCCAACCGCTCCTCCTCCTCAGGCAGAAGCTTCAGCAGGCGATCGACTCGTTGCCCCGATTGCCGCGCGGCGACGAACCCTTTCCAGTTCGCAATGGCCAGTTCAACGGGCGCAAGGGCCCGCGCGGTGAGGATCGATCCGGCAATGATGATGCCGGCCGTCGATTCCTGGTTGATAACGAGGACGGCGCCAACGGCAAGAACCAGCGATTGCAAGATCGCCCGGAAAATCTTGGATGCGCCACCGAGTCCGTTTGCGACATCGCTGGCCCGCTCATGGGCCGCGAGGTACTTCACGTTGACATCCTGCCAGCGTAAGGTCGCCTGTTGCCGCATGCCCATGGCCTGCAGGACTTCGGCATTTCGCCGCCCCTCGAGCGCCAGTGCGGTTCGCGAGACGGCGAGACGCGAGGTCGCCTTTGCCGGCCCTCGGGTGCGCGTTTCCGTGAGCATCGTAATGCCGACCAGCACCAGCGCGCCGGCCAGCGCAGTGACGCCAATCCAGAAGTGAAAGAGAAAGCAGACGCCGAGGTAGATCGGCATCCAGGGCAGATCGAAGAGCGCCGTCGGCCCTCCGCTCGACAGGAAGCTGCGGACCTGATCAAGGTCCCGCACCGGCTGCAAGCCGTCGCCGTCGGCTCTGGTCTTCAAAGGCAGGCGAACAAGTGCGTCGAATATGCGAAAGCTGAGCTTTTCATCGAAATATCGGCCGACCCGGGCGCTGATCCTGCTCCTGACGAGGTCGAGCCCACCCTGGAACAGGTAAAGAACCGTGGCCAGAACCATCAAGGCGATCAGCGTCGGTATGCTGCGCCCGGGCAGCACCCGGTCATAGACTTGCAGCATGAAGAACGAGCCGGTGAGCATGAGGAGATTGCTCATCCCGCTGAAAGCCGCGAGCGCCCAGAATATCCTGCGGCAAGACCGCAGGAATGCCGACATCTCTGACTGTGGCTCCTCATAGTTCTCCGCCGGTCGAAGGCGAGCGACGAAGATCCGCTGCCGCAGGGCGTCAACCCAGCGCCTTGCCCAGCCAATCAGTCGCGGCGTCCGCGGTTCGGCGGCATCCGCCGACTGTGCTCCGCCAGCCCATAGTCCCGATATGTGCAGAAGTCGAATGCGAAAAAGATTCGCAGGTGGGGGGATCACCCCCCACCGTCTAAAGTCCATCATGGCAGCCGCCCTTGAATGCCTTGTCGGAGGATCCCCCAAGAGATCCCCCGAGGCCGTTGTTGAGTACTACTCTTTGTGGTTACGCCGTCCCTACGCGAAGTGGAAGTCGTGACTGGCCAACGCATCCAGCTTGGTGTTTTTCAGCGTGAGCGTGTCGCCCCCCGTCGCGATGACGACGTCCTGACCCGATTGGGTCGCATGGGAAAGAACACTCGCAAAGCTGTCGAACACGCTCTTGCTGAACTGGATCGTGTCGTGAGCAGGTCCGCTGGCAGTGAAGTCCTTGATGACATCGTTGCCGAAATTCGCAGCAAACGAGAACGTGTCGGCCTTGGTGGTGCCAACGAAGGCGTCATTTCCTGAAGTGCTGGTCTGTATGTTGCTGCCTGTCGAGCTCGAAGTAGCAACGACCTGACTGGTGCTCGTGGACGACGTAGTTGCGCTGGAAGCACCGATTTGCCCGTCACCATTGAGATCCTGGTGAAAGCTGGTCTCGAGCGATTTGAGCCCAGAGTTCGTACCCGACACGGAGCCGTCGGACGTGGAGCCGGTCAGGCTGCTGACATGGGAGACGTAGTTGCCGTTGCTATCGGTGTTCCACGCCGTGTACTGACCCGTGCTCGCCTCTTTCCAGACGACCTGATAGCCCGTAGCCGTCTTCTCCGCACCAATCGGTGCCCAGGTGCCATCTGACCCCTCGACAAAATCCACGCCGTGAGACTTCAGCGACGGGCCCGTCCCGGTGCTGCTGTTGAGGTAGTATTTGTCGCTACTCTCAACGAGACGTGTTGCACCAGCCGACTCGATGACCGCCCCAGTGGTTGGCGTTGGCGACGTCGGCGTGGTTGGTGTGGTCGAACTGCTGGCACCGATCTGCCCGTCACCGTTCAGATCCTGGTGGAAGGTCGTCTCGAGCGACTTAAGGCCCGAGTTCGTACCCGACACCGAGCCGCCCGACGTGGAGCCGGTCAGGCTGCTGACATGGGAGACGTAGTTACCGTTGCTGTCGGTGTTCCACGCCGTGTACTGACCGGTGCTCGACTCTTTCCAGACAACCTCATAGCCCGTGGCCGTCTTCTCCGCACCAATCGGCGCCCAGGTGCCATCTGACCCGTCGACAAAATCAACGCCATGAGACTTCAGGGTCGGACCCGTCCCGGTGCTCGTGTTGAGGTAGTATTTGTCACCACTCTCCACGAGACGTGTTGCACCGGCCGACTCGATCACCGTGCCAGCAGTTGGCGACGTCGGCGTGGTGGGGGACGTCGGTGTGCTGGGGGATGTCGCGGTACCGGTGCTGGCCGTAAACACTGTGGACGCCACACTGGTATTACCCGCCACGTCCATTGCCTTCGCGGAGAGGCTGTGCGAACCGGCCGCAAGGGCGGCGGTGGTATAGGCCCACACGCCGCTGCTGTTGGTCGTCGCGGTCCCGATCTGGGTCGTGCCGTCGAACACCTTTACGACGCTGCTCGCTTCGGCATTGCCCGACATCACCGCCTGATTGGCGCTGTTCACCGTATGGCTGACAATTGTCGGCACGGTCGGCGCTTTGGTGTCGACAGTGACTGCCAGCGCAGACGATGAAGCGCTGGTCTGTCCCGACGAGTTGGTCGCAGTTGCGGCTAACGTATGCTTGGCGTCAGTCAGGACCTTTGTGATGTAGTCCCAATTGCCGCTTGAATCCGCAGTCGTCGAGCCGATTTGGGTTGTGCCGTCGTAGACCTTGACCGTGCTGCCGGCAGCAGCCGCACCCTTGAGCTCGATGGTATTGTCGTTGGTGATCTTGTCGCCTGCGGTGCCGCTATCGGTCGAGAACGACGCGATAGTCGGCGCACCCGGTGCGGTCGGCGTCGTCGGTGCGGTGGGCGCAGTCGACCCTTCGACCGGTAAAGGGGGCGCGATGAGATCACCCGGGACGAGTTGACCATTCACGATCGTCGCGTAGCGTACATTATCCCACTCTGTGATGTGTATTTTCGCACCGGTTTGCTGAAATAGAAGCGGGCCGTACTCAAATGGCCCGACAAAATACACGTCTTTCATGGCGACGTTAATATCGCCTGGCCCATCCGAGGCAAAGCGCAGACCATACGGACCACCTTCGAACATCACATTATCGAAAGTGAACGTCCCACTATAGTTGTCTGCAACGAACATCCCGGCCGTTGCGGCAGTGTTGTGGGACACGATTGCGGAGTTTGTGATGGTCACATCGCCGGTGCCGCCGGGAGCATAGGCCTGAATACCATCGGCATGATCGGACCCTATGCCCGTCGTTTCAATGTACGAATTGTTGATGTTTACAGTGCCGCTGCCGCCGATGCGGACCCCTTCTTCCGAATTGATACGGACATCGTCCATGCTGAACGAGCCAGTGCCGACGACCGACGCAGTGTTGCCGGTGTCGGTAATACTCTTATTCGAAACCGTCCCGCCATTTGGAACGGAGACCGAATTAGAAGTAGTAACCCCGCTAAACATCGGGTCATTCCAGCTCATCGGAATGGTTGCCATTTAGTTTTCTCCTGATCGCTTTGATTGGTTTGTCCCTGGCACGCGCCCAATTTAACCCCCGAGCGGCGATGCTGTGCGACTCTGCTAATGCAGCGCCGTGGGGTTCGTCTTGGTCGATGGGTGGAGGCTTTTTTGGGACGACACGAGGGCCCACCCAAGGTAATTCCCAGGTAACCGAGCCAAAATCTCACCACCCACGAATTCAATACGTCCGAGATTCTTTAATTAACTCAAGTATTAGCTCGGCGTTCAGGAGCTAAGCCATTAACATCAACCTATACCTAGGAATACTCGACCGCCCGAGCCCTCCAGTCGCGAGATGATTGAGTTGACAAGAGCGTCTTCGCCATTTGAATCGACAATCTGCCGCTCGACAAACAAATTAAAATATTGCGACGACAATCTCATCGCCAGAAGCATAATCGATGAACCAAGCGAAAATTGCCGGTAATCACCTCGCCGAACGCCGCCGCCGGCAGGGCAACAATCTTTTGCGTGCGTTGGGACCTGGGCGGGATCGGCGCCCCGATCAACCGAGCTCTTGCGCGCCGGGCACCACATCCGGCCGACCTGTCTTGCCTTTTGGGCCGTCCAGCAAAACCACGAATGCAACTCTTGCGGCCCTGCGGCCGGCGAGGTCGAGTGAATGCATATCACCGCGACCGCAGGTCTCCAGCGTTGCGGTGTCAACCGCGCCCATGATCCGCATCCGAACCCCGGCCGCAAACTCGAGTTTCGATCCCCCCGCTGCTGATCGGCCCGACTACTGACCAGGCGTCCCCCTCAATTCTGGCATCACATCGCCGGCACGTGGCCCACTTGTTGCGCGGCGCACCCGTCAGCTCGGGGCGCAATTCAGACCAACGTCGCCGCCGACCCATTTCCACTACTTCAGCCGCTCTACTTGGCACTGCGCCTATCACTTTCCACAAGGACAATTCTCAATGCCGCGCTTCTTTCGGGAGGCGGCTTTGGCGGACGCATACCGTCGAGGATTATCTGCCGTCAGACAAATCTGTTGAGGCGCTCCACCGGTTATTATTTCCACCTGAAGGATCGGGGCCGGCTTTTGGGCAGCAGGTCAACCTCGGTCGTTACCGTCCAACCGGCTTCGGAGAGGCGATCAACGATCCCGGTACAAGCACGCCATTGACGATCGTGGCGTTCCGCACATTGTCCCAGAGCTTGATGTGGTTCACATGTCCGCCAGCATCACTCAGCAGTAGCGCGCCGAATTGGAATGGACCGACGAAGTACACGTTCTTCAGGTAAACCTGGTTATCGCCGCCAACGTCGGGATGTACGCGCAGGCCAAAGGGACCACCGATGAAAACCACATCCTGCAAATCGATCGTACCGGTCCAGTTATCTGCGATGAAGATACCAGCGGTCGCATCATGATTGTGGCCATGGAATGTCGTGTTTCTTATTTTCAGAGTGCCGCGATTTCCCGGCGAATAGGCTTGCAAGCCATCGGCATGATCCCCGGATATGCCCTGTGTCTCGATGTAGCAATTGCTGATGGTGAATGTACCAGAACCACCAACGCGAAAACCTTCCCGCGAATCGACGCGGCAATAGTCAACAATGTTGTCGCCGCTCATCCCAATGCTCGCCGGTTCAGATACATGCTCCTTAATGGAGGTACGCGAAAGGTTCTGCCCCTTGCTCAGCCAAAGCTGGCTGGTCCGTTCCGTCAGCCCTGTGAACATCGGATCATTGAAGGTGAGTGGGATGGCGCCAACAGACGTGCTTTGCGCAGCATAGTTGACGGTTGCTGCGCCGGTCGCGCTGCCATTGCGGTTCGCTGCCCCGACGGTCAAAGCGATGCTGCCCGTGCCTTGGATGGTAGCTATACCAGCTGCCGTGACCGTCTGGTCCGTGCAGTAGTGGCCCGACGACGTATACCCGATCTGACATCGCCCGATTTTCGGAATGGCGATCTTGGCGTCGTTTGACGGCACGCACTGCGAGGCCGAGGACGAATGACGCGGCAGGCATGGAGCGTCCTTCGGCAACGGCGTCGCCGCGGTGGCGAGAATGATCACCAGTGGGGCGAACATCAGGACCAGCTTAGCCCCGAACCAAGGCCGAGCGAACGAATTTGAGCAGTAGGGCAGCATCGCGGGCCTTTGGTCCCGGCCAAGCGCAACGCTATTCGTTTGCACGCGAACGCGCTTCGGATGCCCTGTCAGGCGAAACCTCGCAACGCTCGCCACAGCGCCAAATCCGAATTCGGTATAGTATGCACGTAAACCACCGAGAAGTCCCATTTCCTGTCTCCCCAACGTTTCTAAGCTGGTATCATGCACGTATCGGGCCCGGTTAGGAACGCTGACAAGGCAGCGCTTTGATTGAATTGACATCTGCATCGCCATTCCGGACGGCCCGGTCGAGGCATCGCACAATGCACGCATTTGCCGCTCATTTCTCCATCTACGTATGTTTTGCAAAGCTAGATTTGCGCGAGCGCGCCCTCACCCCGCCTCCCGGGCTTTCTGTCTGCGTCAACTTATCGAATGAAACTAGAATGCCATTTGCATACGTCGGGGAAGCAAAGATCTTGACAGGTCGGATGAGTGTCTTGCGCGGCGGAGGGAACGGAAGTGACCCCGTTCTTGTGGTCGAACATCAAACCGCTACCGAGCAAGAACATGAGCAAGAACTGCGTTGACGGACTTTTTTCTTGGTCCTGACAAACGGCTCAGCTTTGTCATTATAAGCGTTGCGTAGGCATCGATGTGTTCCTGAAGCTGCTTGAGGCTTGTGAAGGAGGTGCCGCTTAGTGACTGCCCCTGCAAGATCGAGAACCAGACCTCGACCTGATTGAGCCAGGACGCGCTTGTCGGCGTGAAATGAAATCGCACGTTGGGGTGGGCCTTGAGCCAGTGCTCATTTTTGTTGTGGGTGTCGAGATTGTCGAGGATGACGTGAAGCTTTCGGCCCGGAAAGGCCGCGGTGACGCTGTTCCTCGGCGGCTTTGGTCGTAAAGTTCGGGTCGTTGCTCTCGCACCAGGACTTGCGAGCCACGAGTTCAATCTTGTTGATGCGCAGGAACCGCCAGACATACTGGACGTCAACATCGCCCAGCGCCTCGGCCAGCAGAGGGCCGGTGCAGCGTGCGAACCCTTGCGGGGGCGGCTTATCCGTATTCCTCCGGGGTGGGCCGCCTTGTTGAGTTGCAGGTATCCGACGAGGATCTAGCTTTAAGGCTAGCCTTAAGGT
>NZ_JBVVPQ010000132.1:0-8855 GCF_055811695.1 Bradyrhizobium sp. MI1.3
CCCCCCCCCCCCCCCCCCCCCCCCCCCCCCCCCCCCCCCCCCCCCCCCCCCCCCCCCCCCCCCCCCCCCCCCCCGCGGCGGCCCCCCCCCCCCCCCCCCCCCTCGCCGGGCTCGTAACTCCGGTCGGGCTACGCCCTCCCTGCGTCACGAGCCCGGCGAAGCTCTCTCATCCTGATTGACGCTGCACTTCCATCCTAATTGCCGCGCCGCACTGAAGGCGCGGGTGGTGCGCACCCAGGTGCTCAAGGGTATGCGTTGGCTTGGGCGACCACGAGTGTTGATGGGCGATTGAGGTGGATCGCGGTGTGCTTCGTGGGGCGCCGCTTCAAGGTCTGGGACGGCGACTCTCCGAACGCGATAAGCCACCGCAAAACGGCCAAGCTCCCAAAAGCCATGGTCGGTAGCCACCCGAGTGACGGTTGTCGCCGATGGGAGCGCGCTTAGTAACGCGCGATGCACAAGGTGCATTCGACGGAAAGTGAGAAAGCGGATCGGTCCCATGCCCAAATGCTCTTCGCAGGAGGCGCGAAGCGTTCGCTCGGCGACACCAATAGCTGCGCAGATTTCGGTGAGATAGAGCGGCCGGTCGCAATTCGCCTCGAGAAATTCTTCGAACCGCGCGATGACCGCAAGTCCGCGTCGGCGACGAGTGCTGGCCTTCTCGTCGGCCGCATCAGAGAGGCATCTAACCATGACGTGCACGGATTCATTCTCGAGGGCGCGAAGCACCTCTGGCACTTGCAAAATACCGGGAGCGTCGTACGCGAGCTGTCCGATCGCGCGATGTAGCTCTAGCAGGCGTGACATTGATTGACGGTGCGGACGAAAAATGTGCCGTTCTGAGTTTTGCTTCAGCTCGCAGCCAGCTATCGCTTCAACTGCGGTGTCAAGGTCCTCGGTTGGGATGCATATCGCGCCGTAGTCAAGACCAGAGCCGCATCGCCGGTGCTCTGCTCCAAGCGTGTGGTCAATGATGTCGCCGGTGGTAACCTCCAGTCCACAGTGATGGTACGGTGACAAATTGGCCTCTGTTAGGAAGCCGATCGATCGCCAACCGGGTTTGCTTGTGGCGGTGCTGACTGCTGGCGATGATACGTGAGTGCGTTGTAGCCAGAGCCGCCTCATGGCGACCTGGATCATCTCGATCCGAAAATCTTTCGTCGTCGGAAGTATTTCAATGTCAGAATGCGGGAAGGCTGCTTGGCACGCCAGCGGATCGGTAAAGCAAACAACTCTACTCCAGCCCACTTCTACTCTCCGAAAAAACAAGACTACGATTCGGCGGGCAACAAGCGTGATTGTCGGACAAAAAAGTGTAGTGCAACGGATTTTCGGATCGCAAAAGCGGCGAAGGTGATGCTCGCGGTCCTGATGGTATTTTAGTTCCGGGTTCAACCTGAGATCAATGTGTATTTTGGCACAGCGCAATATTGCCGAGCGACATGCGGGCGCATCTCGTTCTTGGCATACCAGCGCCGTTCGAGCGCGAGCTATCCACCGCCTCGCAGCACCGCTGATGTCTCAGATGGGTCAAACTGCGACCTGCCGAACTGCTCCGGCATCGTCCGCTCCTCGTGCATTACCGAGCGGTTCTCGCGAGCCGCCGAGCGGCCCTTGCGCCTTCATCGGGTTACCTTGGCGCCGCGTGTGCGAATGGTCACCCCGAGTGCGGCACGCGACATGGTGACCGACCGTCATCCTGAGCCCTCATTGAAGCCTCGGAGAGCCCGCACAGAGACGCGCGAACTCAAATAGAATCGTCAACGCTTGCGGCCTGCCCGCGCCTTGGCTTCGTGGCCCGTTTTCACCTTGGACAGGTCGAGCCGACGTATTCGATTCTAGACACGGCATCGCGCAGCACCTTCACGCCCCAGCGCTCTAGCATCTCGTTCGCCCCGTAACCTCTACTGACGGCTGAGGTCGACCCTGAGTGTCCTAGGAGCGCCTCGAGGGCTTCCACATCCACACGGCCCCTACGCAAGGCATCCTTCACGCCATGCCGGAACGAATGAAACACGCGGTCAGTGTCGGTGATGCCCACCGTTGTGCGTAGGTAGCGGCCCCACCATTTGGACCACGCCGCTAAGGCTCTGCCTTGGTCCGGTGCGACACTAGGAAATAACCAAGCGCTCTCGCCGTGGCGTCGACGCTCTGCAACATAGTCCAGAAAGCCCAGCCGAAGTGATGACGGGGCGTCAACCATCTATTCAAGGGCGCGTAGTTTTGTGAATACAATGCCCCGCATCTTTTCATAGATCACGAAGGAGCCGGCATCCAACTTGAGGCCAAGTCTTATTGGGACCCCAATGCTACCCGCGAGTTGTGCTACGGCTGGCCAAGACACGCTATTTTCTGCCAGCGCTGTGCATATGCGTGCAATCCAATGAAGTTCATATGCGGCGCCCGATGGTGGCTATCGCCGGTCAGCCCTGCCTCTTCGCCTCAGACCTGCTGCACTGTCTCGTTATCGATATTTCGAGATACTTGAAAGGCAGGGAGAAGGCTTGCAGTTGAGATGCATTGAGGGGCAGACTTGCTACCATTGCAATTCTACGTGGGGAATGGGGACCATGCTCCGGACGATAGCGCTTTTTTTGCTCACCGCCACTCTCGCTCATGCACAGCCCATTACCCCCTCAGAGATGCGGGTGGTGGATGGAGATACTATTGAAGCGCGCGGGTCCACTTTTCGCATGGTTGGTTACGTGATCTTCCCCCGAAAAAGTGGACGGGTTTAAGCGGCTTTTAGCTCCATTTCGATCGGGGCGATATATCCGATGGCGGAATGGAGCCTGGTTCGGTTGTACAACGAGGTTTGAGAACGCCCACAGGACCGCTCTTCGCGTCGTTCTTTATCGATATCATCCTTGGTTTGGTTGCCGAGTTTGCGTTCATGGGGCCGTCGACAAGGCTGGCGATGTTGCCTTCCGCTGCACGCTGGATGGATCGGAAGCAGATCGTTGGCTGGAGGTTCCAGCATGGATGTTCGACCGGACGGCATGGCCTGAGGCGGAGCTTTTGGCAGCTCGGCCATTTGTCAGCATAACCGCACTTGCAGCGCTTTCTGCGCTTCTCGATCTGGTGTTGATGGATCGAACGCCATCAGCTGCCCTGCTTTCTAGCGCATCCAGAGCCTCTCACGACCAGAATCGGGGAGAGACCCATGTCACGGCAGACGGCAATGCCAGGGAGCGGATACCGACACAATCGAGAACCGCGGTCGCAGCAGCAGATGGATCTGTTCGGGAGCGGCCTGCCGAACGGCGCCATCGGCGCGCCAGCATCGCCGGAGTTGCCGGCGGAAGCCCGGGCGGCCCTCACAAGCCTGATGACGCAGTTGATCATCGACCATGCCGCGATGACAGCGACGCTGCCCGCGAAGGGGGTCGATCATGATCTCTGACAAGGTCAGGCCTCATCATCTGGAGCGTAAGGCGATTCTTTACGTGCGCCAATCCTTAGCACATCAGGTGTTGCACAATCGCGAGAGCAGCGCATTGCAATACGCCATGCGGGACCGGCTGACGGCACTCGGGTGGTCAGAGATCGAAGTGATCGATGATAATCTCGGTCGCTCAGCCGCCGGCGGCGTGCAACGCGCCGGCTTCGAGCGAATGGTAGCGGAGGTTTGCCTCGGTAAGATTGGTGCGGTTTGCGCCCGCGAGGTCTCGCGCTTCGCCCGCAACAGCCGGGATTGGCAGCAACTCATCGAGATGTGCCGCGTGGTCGATACCGTTCTGGTCGATCAGGAGACCATCTATGCGCCGAGGCACGGCAACGACCGCCTGCTGCTCGGGCTCAAGGGCAGCCTCAACGAGTACGAACTGGATTTGTTGCGCCAACGCTCGCTCTCGGCCCGCTACGAGAGGGCGCGCCGGGGCGAGTTGGTTGTGGCGGCGCCCGTCGGCTTCGTGAAGGCCGGCGACCGTTATTAGAAAGATCCGGATCGGCGTGTCCAGGAAGCGATTAAGCTGGTGTTCGACAAAGTCGAGGAACTGGGCAGCGCGCGACAGGCGCTCTGCTGGCTCCACGAGTACATCTCGATCTACCAGTGAAGCAGTCCAACGGCGACACAGCCTGGCGGCGACCGAGTTACTCCTCCATCCACCGGATCATTGAGAGCCCGGTCTACGGCGGCGCCTATGCCTATGGTAAAGACGGCTGTGGCAGCGCGATACCGCGCCGGGGGCGTGAGCGTGAAGATCCGCCGCAAGACCCGGAACGAATGGCTGGCGCTGAAGCCCAACACCCACGAGGGGTATGTGAGCTGGGAGAGGTTCGAGGCGATCCGCACCATGGTCAGCAGCAACGTTCCCACCGGTCGGCATCACGGCGCACCCAAGCATGGTGACGCGCTGCTGGCCGGTCTGATCCGGTGCAAGCGCTGCGGCCGCAAGCTCACACTCCGGTACTCCGGCATGAGGCACCATATCCCACGCTACAGCTGCAGCCGCGCCTGGATGGACAATGGCGGTCCTTACTGCATCGCCTTCGGCGGATTGCGTGTCGATGATGCAATCGAGGAAGCACTGCTTGGCGTCGTCGGTCCGGGCGCTATCGCCGCTGCAACCGCTGCCGCCGAAGGAGCCAGGGAACGGCGGGATCAGGTGTGCGATGCGCTCAGTCGCGACCTCGAGGCGGCGCGCTATGCCGCCGACCGGGCTTTCCGGCATACGATGCCGCTGACCCCGCGAACCGGTTGGTGGCGAGTGAGCTGGAAGCGCGCTGGAACAGGGCACTCGCTCACGCGGCGGAGGTCGAGGGCAAGATCGCCATGCATGATGCGGCGGCGCCCGCACCCATTGCTGATCCAGCTTCGCTCGGCGTACTGGCCTCGAACCTCAAAACGGTCTGGGATGCGCCGACGACGGATGCTCGCCTCAAGAAGCGCATTGTACGCACCCTCGCGAGGGCGAGATCCTCGCCGCGACCAAGTCCGCTCGTCGATCGCCCAACGTCTCGGGATGGATATCGGCGCCCTGACGCCCGCTGAAAGAAACGTCGAGGGGCCGTCGAGCTGATGCTCGACGCCACCCAGAAATATGATCAGGCCCCGACCACGGATAGGCTGTTTGGCTGGCACGCGTCTCTTTTCCCGACGGGACGCAGCGGCATGCACAAAATAATCGTCGGCGGTTGGCGCACCGAGGATGCTGGCCCCATGCAGGTGGTGTCAGGGGCCTTCAGTTCATTTCGAAGCGCCGGCCGCCAAGCGGCTTCCGGCCGAGATGGAAGCGTTTCTGGATTGGTTCAACGCGGAGCGGGAGAAGGACTCCGTCATCAAAGCCGCGCTCGCGAATCTGTGGTTTCTGACGATCCATCCTTTCGAGGATGGCAACGGCCGTATCGCGCGCGCGATTGCTGACCTGGCGCTCGCGCGGTCAGAGCACAGCCCGCAGCGCTTCTACAGCATGTCTGCGCAAATCAAGGACCGCAAAGCCTACTACGACATCCTTGAACGTACCCAACGCGGTACGCTCGATATCACCAACTGGCTCGACTGGTTTCTCGGTTGTCTCGGACGCGCCTTCCACGGCGCTGATGCGATCATCGGTACGTCTTACAGACGGCGGCATTCTGGGAAAAGCACGGCGCCAGTGATCTCAACGACCGCCAGCGCCTTATGCTGAATCGCCTGCTCGAAGGCTTCGAGGGAAAGCTTACTTCGTCGAAGTGGGAAAAGATGCCAAGACCTCGCAGCCGACCGCAACGCGCGACATCAATGACCTGATCAAGCGCGGCATTCTTCAGAGGGACGCCGCGGGAGGGCGCAGCACCAGCTATTCACTTGTGGCTTTAATGCAGCGCCCGAAGCGGATGATGCCGGGCGGTCTGAAACGTAGGATCGTATAATCGTATTCAGCAGCACCCACTGGATTTGGGAGACGATCCTTGACCTACGGTTCGCCTAAGGAAAGGAAAATCGGTTTCCCTTTCCTTGTTCATCGTCGCCGTGCCAACGTGAAATCGTATTTGCGGTTTTCCGCGCGCCTATTTCGAGAAGGACAACGACGCGCGGACCGGCAGTAAGGGCGATTACATCTTCCGCGACTCGGACGAGGCTGGAACCGAACTCATCTCGATCATGTTCGATATGAAGAACGAGAGCGACAGAACCCCGACGAAGAGCAAGAACGAGGACTTCCTCAGGGAGCTTGATCGGGATCGCACTGAGAAGGGCTGCGAGTACAGTTCGCGCTTGAGCTTCTCGATCCGCAGCTCGAGATGCGCGATCAGCGCCGCGTTGTCCGACAGCTCCGCCCGCGCACTGGCAGCCACCGCCTCGGCGAGCAGCCGCGCCTCACGCTCGGCCTGCAGCGCCGCCAGGGCACTCACAAGGTCCGATGGAAGATCGTCCGGCTTCGATATCATGAAGCCATTGAATCAGATCAAGCAGCAGATTCAAACCCAAAACGGCTATCCGAGCGTCGAGAACCCGACGCAGGGCGTCTCCATCAACGTCGCCATGGACCCGGATGCGGTGCCCGCTACCAAGGTCGATCTCGATGATGCCATGGCTCTTCCGTCGACGCGTCGCCATCGTCGTCAATGGCGCTTCGGCCACCGCCCGCGGCGGCACAGACGACCCAATCTCGACCGGCACGAACGGCGCTATACTCGCTTCAGCGTGCTTGCAAAGCTCTTTGCGCCACCTGAACAGCTGGCTTACATGAAGGCCAGCCATGCGAGCCACCTCGGAAACGCAGGCTCCGGGCTCGAGCGATGCTGCAACAAGCCGTTCCTTCTCATCCTGCGACCACCGGCGCCGCCGCTCGACCGATGTGATCACCTCCGCCCTCGAAATCGTCATAGCGCTTCTCCTAGGATTACCCCTAGGACCTGCAGCGTTCGCGTCCGTCAAACAAGGCGGCCCTCAACGGAGGAATACGTGATGTATGCACGCCATGGGTGTGCTCCGGTAGCAGATGATCGAGTTGCCCGGGCCAGCGCGCGGGCTTTCGCCTTTGACGCTTTGGCGGTTGCCCGTCCGAGATTACGATCGACGACGTAAACCTGAATTCCTCCCGAGCCGATGGGGTAGCACACAAAAAGAAGGGCCGCCCGCGTTGCCACAAGCGGCCCAAGTCTAGGGAGGAAACGCCCAAGGAGGGCGGCGATAGCGGGAGTGCTACCGCGCACATCACGGATAAGGCACTCGCGGAGGCGGCTCAATTGAACGTAAGAAGGGTCGATCGATACGAAGGTATATGGCGCTCGCCTTTAACACCACACCATGGGTCATTAGTAGCGCCCGAAAGCGTCGGACACGAGCGCTGCGCGCTGGTCTCAGTCGCTAGGTCCAATCCGGTGTGGGATCATCCGCTCCCCTTTTTGCAGATCATCATGTCACCCAACGCGACGAGGGCGAGAAGACGCATGCGCGGCAAGCCACAGTATCCAAACTGGAAGCCGGCGGAGTCGGAACCCAGCTACGCATCCTTATGGGCACGCGATAGACGATCTTACATTGTTGTTCGCGGCGCCTGATGTGAAAGGGAGCTGGCACATCCTCGGCGAGAGCATGGCCCGCCCTCGCCAATCATGACTTACGGATTCCGAAAAGCACCATGGCTTCGTAGTATCGGCAACAGCTCATGAAGGTTGTTAATCGTGTAGTCGGGATGCGCTGCCTGCAAGCGCGACTCAGAAACAAATCCTCCGGTGATAGATATGCTTGTCAGTCCGAGAGTTCGCGCAATTTCCGTTTCGATCGGCATATCGCCTATCATGAAGGTGGAGGCGGGGTTCAAGCTGTTCTTCTGCATGTACAGGCTAAGTCGCGCTCCTTTGCTCATCGACTTGTACTGAGTGTCGCGGCTTTCAAAGGCGATCACTTCGTCGATATGGTCAACGATTCCCAGTCTTCTCAACTGGAAGCGCAAAGGGTCGACTATGTGGTTACTAACGATGATGGACGAAGCCGCTTCTCGGCGCGCAAACTCCAAGACGCTGCGTGCACCCTCGCGTAGATCAGATTTAGCCGCAAGACGCTCGTAGGTCTCGTGGAAAATTGCACTCGCATCACCTTCCACCGTCGCAAGCTCGTCTTGCGATAGTCCGAGGTTACGATAAAGAAGAGGCAGAGGAATGTCACAGTGTTCCCGAAACGTCTTCATGTCGATCGTTGCACGACCTAAGCGATCTAGTATGGCATTGGTCGTTTCGAGAACTGCGTACGCATCATCGAGCAGCGTTCCATTCCAATCGAACACGAGAACGGGTTTCATGATTTGACCTCAGGCAGGGATTGATTTCGGACTATCAGCGTACGACCGTCCAGTGCAAGACGACTGTGAACGCGGAGCCGGGTTCTCCTTGGACCCGCTTCGCAAAAAGGCCGTCTAGAACGACTCCGATGTGGTAACGGGCTTCGAATGTGATTGCCTTCGATCGGCGTGTTCGGATTTACGTGTAATGCGCACTGAACTGTATGGAAGGCGAACCTCTTTATCGAACACCCTCTCCTTCTCCTTCATGAAAGTTGCATTCCCACCTGGCGGAGCAGCGCAGGGTCGGAGGCCTGTGCTTGAGCTGATCACAAAGGGTCGACCATGACTCGCCTGAAGGCCATAGAAAGGCTGCAACAACAGTGGGCACGCTCTTAGCTCCGTTTGCAAACTGACCGCCATTCTCGTCCATCCACAGGCGAATGTATTTGAGCCGCCACCAGGCGAAGACGTAGTTTCTATTTTAAGCAAGGTCCGTACCAACCCGACGTCACTCGGCTGCCGCCCCAAGCGAGTGAATCAGAAGGGCGTTTTGGGGCGGCGTTTGTGAACGCGTATTTCGCGGGGTCCGATCCCTGACAGGCTGTCGGCAATCTGACGCGTTATCGAAACAGAGCGAGCTTTGAG
>NZ_JBVVPQ010000133.1:0-8791 GCF_055811695.1 Bradyrhizobium sp. MI1.3
GCAACGGCCAGCTCAAGCCCGCGGCCTCGAACCGCCGGAGCGCCAGGCGCACCGTCGAGGGCGCCGCGCCCACCCGTCGCGCAATCTCGCGGCTCGGCAGCCCGGCCGCCTTCATTCTGATCACATCGCGCACACGGCGCATCGCAAGCCTCTCCGTCGGCATCCAGGGTCCCCTTCGCAAAGCCGAAAGAGTTGACCCTATGGGAGCCAGAAGAGGCCTCGTCACCCGGGCGACATCATCCCGGAATGGTGGGCGACATCATTTCGGAACGGGTGGGCGACTTCAAATCGGAATGGTGGGCGAGATCATCTCGGAATCCTGGGCGACATCGATCGGAATCCGCAACCATGAGATACCGGACGACCCAGGCTGACGATACCAGCCTTCGCCAACGCATGAGGGCGATCGCCCAGGAGCGCCGCCGCTTCGGCTATCGGCGGCTGCATGTTCTGCTCAGGCGGGAGGGTTATCTGATCAACCATAAAAAGCTGTTCCGGCTCTATCGGGAGGAGAAGCTAACGGTGCGCCACCGTGGTGGGCGCAAGCGGGCGATCGGGACCAGGGCGCCGATCCTGCTCGAGGCCCGGCCGAATGCCCGTTGGTCGCTGGATTTTGTCCATGACCAGTTTGCCAAGGGGCGCCGGTTCCGGATCCTCAACATCGTCGATGACGTGACCCGGGAATGCCTGGCGGCGATCCCGATACTTCGATCCCGGGACGGCGGGTGGCGCGCGAGCTGACGGCGTTGATTGGTCGCCGCGGCAAGCCTGGCATGATCGTCTCGGACAAGGCACCGAGTTCACCTGCAACGCCATTCTGACTTGGTCAGAGGACAACCAGATTGCCTGGCACTTTATCGCGCCAGGCAAACCGATGCAGAACGGCTTCTGTGAAAGCTTCAACGGCCGGATGCGAGACGAGCTTCTCAACGAAAACCTGTTCTTCGGCCTTGATCACGCCCGAACCAGGATTGCGGCGTGGGCCCATGACTACAATAGCCACCGCCCGCATTCGTCGCTGGGCTATCTGACACCCGCGGCCTATTCCGCCAACCTCACCGCAACGTGCGACCGGCTGCGCAACCCCGACCAGCTCCGCCGATCGCACGTTGCTCACCCCGCGCCAAACGGCGTAACATCCGCCGAGACTCTAATCGCCAATGGATGAAAGTTCAGCGGCAGGTCAATGCGATGAGCCTGCCGATGGGGCGCCGCGACATTGCAGATTATCTTGGTCTGACGCTAGAAACGGTATCGCGCGCGCTCTCGTCGTTGCGCAATAAAAAGATGCTGCGGTTCGACGGACAGACTCAGCGAGAGGTGGTCCTGCTCGACCGGGAATCACTGGCCGAACTGGATAGCTAGATAAAATGCGGGCCGAACCAAATCACCGGGCGTTCGCGGATCGCTCATGAAAGGCGAACGCAAGACGATTACTGCCTTTTCACCATCGGCCATTGGTCGGCTGCCAGTGCCGCTCAACAAAAGCGTGGCCCGCGTCTCGAACGTGAAACAGACCCCGGTTTTGGGACCAGAGGCTAGGTTGGAAAAGGGCCGCTCCGTTTGATAGACGGAGGGCATGATGACAAGAAGATGAGAGGGAAAATTGACGCGGCACTGAAGGGAAAGATTGCGCCAGAGGCGGTGCGGGAGCAGGCGAGGGGTCACCGAGCTGGCTCAGCGCTATGAGGTGCACCCGAACCAGATCTATGCGTGGAAGAAACAACTTCTGGAAGAGGCGGCGCGGGCCTTTGACGCGGGTGTCGGGGCGGGAGAGCGACGAAACGCGCGAACGCGAGATCGAAGGCAAAGACGGCCTGACCTTGTCGATCGACTCCACCTCGATCAAAGCACATTGGCCGGTGCGCGGCGGAAAAGGGGAAAGCATGAACAGGCGATCGGCGGCTCGCACGGCGGGCGAACCACGAAAATCCACGCGCTGAGCGACCCTGATTGCAAATCTTGGGCATTTCATCTCACTCCGGGACAAGCCGCAGATATTGCCGCGGGGCCGGACCTTTTGAAACTCGCGCCGCCCATGTCTTCCCTCATTGGAGACAAAGGCTACGATGCCGATGGCTTTCGCGCCGTAATCATTGATCGCGGCGCGAAACCGGTCATTCCGAACAAGTCCAACAGGGTGACCCTCCACAGCTTCAGCAAACGCGCCTATAGAGGACCAATGTTATCGAGGGCTGCTTCTGGCGGCTCAAAGAGTTCAGACGCGTCGCTGCTCGCTACGACAAACTTGCCAGAAAGTTCTTGGCTGCCGTCTACCTCGCCGCCGTCGTCGCCTATTGCATCAATTGAGTCTGAACCCTAGTGTTGCTCCAGGTGCGAACTGCGTTTGTCACGCCCACGGGTTCAGGTGCAAACCGATGCGATTGCCCCCGAAGAGGCACCGCTGAGCGAGACCTGCGGGCCAAAACGTCAGCGCCTCACCTTTGGCTGCGATTCTTTTTCTGCTTTAGCATTGGCGCCGGGGCCGAAACCGGGATGCGATCATCGGGCGATGCCGATGCCATAGGAGTATCCTTAGACCCCTCGCGTCCGACTTCGCGGCGCGGCCAGACAAAATCGTCGGCGCGACCGGCCGGTGCCGACAAGGGCTCACCTTTGACCAAGACACGTGCTGCTAGCGCATCCATTGCCACCGGCGCGCCTGGACCGCCGAGCAATTGATCGGTGCCGATAGAGGCGGCCACCAAGGGAAGGATCGGTCCGGCGAGCGGGCGCGGGGCCGGTTGACCCGGCAGCGCATTGACGTCGGGCGATGCCGGTTCCGTCGGCAGCGCGATCGGCGCGGAACGTGCAGCCAGCAACCGGTTGATTTCGCGTTCGACATAATGCGCAAGCTTGCGGGCGCCGGGCTTGGTGAAATACACGCCGTCGGAGGAGCGCAGCTGACGGACCTGGCCTTCGAAGTCGGGACCGCGCTGCATAAAATGGCCGGCTTCATCGACAAAGCCGTCCCAGACATCGACATAAGTGATGCCGGCCTTGCCGGCCGCCTCGCGATAGAGCGAATCCAGAAACAGCGTGTCGGCTGTTGCCTTAGCGCCACGTAGCACCGGCAGGCCAACCCACAGCACCGGCACCCCCTTAGATTTGAGCACGCCGATCATCTGTTCGATCTTGTTTTTGTAGAGCTCGATCCAGCGTTTCTCGCGATACTCATAGATACCGTTTGGCGAGCGCGTGCTACTCTCCGGTTCGATAGCCGGCGCGTCGGCGGCGTTATTGGGCGACAATTCCGTATCGACCAGTCTGTCATCCGGCTTCGCGTCGGCGTTCGTACCGCCCTCCGGTTTGGCTCTGGCATCCTTCTTGTCTACCTTTTTGTGCGACGGCTTGGTGTCGGATTTCTCAGCCGGCGGCTCGCGGATCCCGACCCGGTCATCGAGTCCGAGCATGACGACGATGGCGTCTGCTTTTTCGGTGGGGAGAATGCCTTTGGCTGCGGCGGCCCAATCGGCCGGATTGCCCTTCGGCTGATATCTGATGAGGCCTGAGACGGTCTTATGTCTGCGGATCACGCCCATGTCAGACTGTTCGGCATAGGCGTCTTCAAGACCATAGGCGAGCCAGTCCGCCATGGCATCACCGAGCACAAGAACATGGCGCTCCGGTACAGTATCGCGCTTTCCGACCGCGGGCGCCCTCGAAAAATCCTCCCGCGCGGGGGGTAAGGGTTGCCGCCTATCCCAACGAGGCTGGGGAGCAGACGGCTTAAACATATCGTTACCAAACCAGCCGCCGCCGAACCCGCCACCGCGTTGCGGCTGCGGCCGCTGCTGATATCCGCCGAAATTGAAGAACTGCGCCGATGTCGGGCCGACAACGCCGACCACCGTCCCCAGAGCGATGGTTAGCGCGATCAGGGGACCTCTGTCGGTAAAGATGCGCAGTTTTCTTAGTTTGTTTGACATGCTCGTGGACCGCACAAGACGAAGAACTGCCGCGGCAGAGACTAGTACGAAGGCATCAACTTAACGCGACGAAGCCGCCACCGACGTCGATTGCCAAGCCCGCCAGGCAATCGTCTCGCCATCCGCGATCGCTCCGTCTCCGCAACCTGACCAGCTCCGACGGAGCAATCGCTGCCGGCGTGTCACGGGAGAGAGGAAGAATGGTAGCTTGACAACAAACCGCAATTAAAGGGCCGATTGACCAGCCTGACATATCATGGCTGTCCTCATTTTCCTGTGCGAGGAAGCCGCGAACGCCGCGCAGCGGAAGATATAAAAGCACTTATCCTGCTTCGATCGCCCCAAAACGTAACAGGGAAGTTAGCGGGCACGTGACTCGGCGCCCGATTGCAGTAGAGCGCTGTCCCTATCACGCGCCGCTAACTTCAGCATGGCCAGCCCAAGCTGACGGTCTGATATATCGTCCGGCGAAGCCGTGGCACAACTACCAGGACTGGTCGTTGCACCACGCGGCTTCGGGAGGCAAAAGGAGAGCGCCCCTTTGGAACGAGCCGGTTGATGTTTTCGACGTTGGCGATGTCTTTCAAGATGATGGGCTGGTGCATCTCGCCCCCGAAGTGGACCTTGGCGAACGGGACCGCGCCCGGAGGGGGGCTCGCGAGACTGAAGCCCGCAGCCGTCTTGACCATAGCGAGCAATTCGTCGGCGTCCCCCTCCCTGAGGTAGTTACAGATAGCGAGCCGCCACAGCGCCTCCTGCTTCCACGACGAGAGCTTCTTTGCCCAGTCCAAAGACGTCGTCTATTGGCTCGTCAGTCATGCCCATCCTCCGAGAGATAACTGGTCGTTCGTGATTATTGCTGGTAAACCGACTTCGCTCGGGTATTTCCATATCACGCCGATTGACTAGCGTGTAAGGTCCCAACACATGCGCGGGGACCCGAACATAGGATGGGAGAGGTTGACGTATCGCTTCGTCCATGCCTCGGATATCCAGTTGATTCGCCGCTGCGCTTGCTGGCGCTGCGCCATTCCGGTCTGGCGGAGCTGCTCGGCAATGGCGCGCCTTCGTCCGGGTCGTTAACTGTTACCTGGACGAGCAGGTCGGCGCGCTGCTGATCGCCGGCGATCTCTGCGACGGCGATCAGACCTCAACGAAGACGGCTCGCTTCCTGGCCGAGCAGATCCCGCGCCTCGATCAGGCTGGCATCCGCACCTTTCATCCGCGGCAATCACAGCGCGCTGTCAAAGACCACTAAAGAATTGGTACTGCCCGATTCCGTGGAGATCTTTGGCGGGCGAGCAGAAGCAATTGATATTGATCGCGCCCCAGGGCAAGTCCCCGTTGTTGTCCACGGGCTGAGCTTTGCGCAGCCGCACGCCCCGGAGAGCCTCCTTGGACGGTTTCGCCCGGTTGTCGAGGGAGCCGTCAATATAGGCATCATGCACACGAGTCTAGGCGGCGCCCCGGGCCCCGACCGCTCCGCGCCATGCAGCGTCGCGGACCTCCAAACTACTGGCTTCAACTGTTGGACCCTCGGCCATGTGCACAAACGTTCGGCGGTGGAGGGCGCAAGCGCGATCATAATGCCCGGTATGCCGCAGGGCGCGACATCAACGAGGCAGGTTCAAAATCGGTGACCCTCGTGACCATCGCCGACGATCGTTCGATTCACATCGAGGAACGCATCACCAGCGTCGCGCATTTTCGATCGGCGCGGGCGCTGCGCAGCTTCGAGCTCGTCGAGTTCGCAACGCTGGAATGGGTGGACTGCATCAACAACCGACCGCTCCTGGAACCCATCGGCAACATCCCGCCGGCCGAAGCCGAGCAACGCTACTACACCTTGGAAGAACCGGCCATGGCGGCAACAAATGGCCTCCGACAAACCCGGGGCGTCATTCAGACAACCCGGACCAGCTCTCTTCAAACTGGATTAAGCCTTGGCTGCCCCTGTCGCTGTGGTGCACGAGCCCGCCGCGATGGACCGGCCGTCGATCATGCAGCGCCTGCTCCAGCGCATCGAGCACGAAGCCTGCATGCGCCGTGCGCGAGGCTCGCCAGCCCACGATCCTGCGGGCATAGGCGTCGATCACAAAGGCAACGTAGACGAAGCCGGTCCAGGTCGCGACATAGGTGAAGTCGGAGAGCCAGAGAACATTCGGCGTTGCCGCCTTGAACTGGCGGTTGACGTGATCCAGCGGGCATGGCGCGGCCTTGTCGCTGATCGTGGTCTTGACGGGTTTGCCGCGGATGCCCCCTTGCAAACCCATGTCCCGCATCCGTCGCGACACCGTGCAACGGGCAACATCGAAGCCTTCGCGCTTGAGCTGCCGCCAGACCTTGCGCACGCCGTAGACGCGGAAGTTCTGATCGAAGACGCGCCGGACCTCGATCTTCAGCCTGACATCCTGCCTGGCGCGCGCCGACAGCCTGGCGGGATCGCGTCGCTTGGCCACATGGGCGTGGTAGGTCGAGGGGGCGATCGGCAAGACCTTGCAGATCGGCTCGACCCCATGCGCCCCACGATGATCGTCGATGAAGGCGATCATGGCTTGGACCGGCGGTCGAGCTCCGCCATCGCAAAATAAGCGCTTGCCTTGCGCAGGATCTCGTTGGCCTAGCTTCTCGGCCGTGTCGTTCGGAACGCCGGCCCGCTGCCCGCTATCGACCTCGGCCTTCTTGACCCAGTCGTGCAGCGTCTGCGGCGTGCACCCGATCTTGGCTGCGATTGACGTAACTGCCGCCCAGCGCGACGGATGCTCGCCGGCGTGTTCCAGAACCATCCGAACCGCACGCGCCCGGACCTCAGATGAAAACTTATTCGTCGTCTTGCTTGTCATGGCTCCATCCTCTCAGGAGTTAGAGCCTCCGGCAAACCCGGGGCGGTTCAGTTCGCGATCTTGGAGGAAGCAGCCGGAGAAAAGGAGAGAGAACGCTCTTTGTGTACCCGATGAATTCGTTTGGCCCGAACACGGTGAAACCGCGATAACCTAGCGACGAGAGCTCCCTTGGGGTTCGCATTTGGTTAATTGCGGCAAATTCATCGCCCTTCACATAATGAAAAGAGTAGTAGTCCTGCGAAGGTGTGACCACGCCTACAGCCCAACGGAAGCGTTCCCCAAAATGGTCCGGCGCCTGCCATGCCAAGATTAGGCGACTTGGTTCACGCACGTGTTCGATTAAGCATTGCATGCTATTAGCCAAAAGCGCGCTCAATGCATCTCTCCGAGGTTTAAGCTGGCCGGCTTGACGAACGAGACATTCACCGAGAGCGGCACGCGCAGCTGGATCTAGGTGCCGTTCAGCGAGCACGCCAATCCGCCAGAGCCTAAAAATCCGGATTGGCCGTGGGACCCTGCGTTGCGCGTCGATGTGCCCGGTACGGCGGTCGCCATTCGCGGAAAAATCGCCCGCGTTGACCTGCGCGCCGGCGGCGTCGCTGTCCGGGTGACCGATTACAAGACAGGTGAGCGGCCGGAGAATGCTGCTGACAGATTCATTGCTGGCGGCGCTGAACTGCAGCGCGTCCTTTACGCCCGGCAAGCGGAGAGCAACTACAGTAACCCATATCGGCGGCCAGTCATGGCCTGATAACCATCAAGCCAACGCCCCGAGGCCTGTCCCTGAAAGAGCGGCGGGCCTTTTCGTCCCGCACGGGGGCACAATGAGCTTATTTTGGTGGTCTGAGGGCAGCGGTGCCGTTCTTGGGAATCGGCGCCTCAGGTCAGGACGTCTTTCGCCGCTTTCCGGCAAGACGATTTACGGCATCTGACAGGAAAGGCCCGTCGGTTCACACTGCCGGGCCTGGCACGCCTGGCGCTCTAATCCGCAGTTTCAAACCGGACTCCGGTAGTTGTACCGACTTCATTTTCGGAACGGGGTGTTCTACTGTGAGAACACCGGCGCGATTTAAGTACCACCAAATTTCAAGTTGACCGGGAGTGCCGCAGTGGGGCTGGAACCACGCTGCGGCTTTTCCCTGTTTGCGGTGGTCAAGCGGGACCCTGCCATGCTCACCGACAATCAATCTGAAACGGCCCCGTCGCTAAGTCTCAATTCGGCAGCAAGCAGATGACGGCGGAAATGCTCCGCCGATCTCGGGAGCAGATTGCAGCGTCGATCGCGCTGCTTCAATGCTCAGCGCCCAAGGTACGGCCCCCGACCGAAGTGCACGGACCATTCAAGCCTCGCGTGATTTAAGTCTGTCAGCCTACCGAGCGGTCCTAGACGGGAGGACGCTGTTGCGGTTGCCAGGGGCTCGGGCGGGCCGTCTCCGAGCTCCGCCGTTGACGGAGTAAGGCACGGCCGCGCGGCTTAGAGACGACCCCGGGTTGGGGCCTGAGGGTTGATGCCGGGCCGCGCCGCCAGCAATCCGGTGGCCGTAGGCGATAAAGAACCAAATTGTGGACGTGCCTAGCGATGTGCGGCAGTTGATCGAGAAGACGATAGACCAAACAAAAGGGCATTCTCGTTTTTCTTCCAACAAGCCACGTTGCCCGGCGACCTGGCGCTGAACTTCGCTGAACAGAACGTCGCAACTGCGTTAGAAAAGCCTTGGAACACTGACTAAACCTCCGACTTTCTCCTAAGCAGAGGCATATCCGCGCCTGCACTTGGCGCGCTCGAGCCGTGCGAATGCTTCCCCAGCTTCCGTGCTGTCGTCGAAGGTTTGGATCATGACCTGCCCGCTCGTGCCAATCCGGCCCCAGTTGCGGATCAGCGAGACCCGCCGAATAAAGTCGGCTGAATCGAAAGCAGGTAAAATCGTCGCATGTTGCGGGTAGCGTCGATGCGGCGAAGGTAAAGCGGCTTTTGCTTGCGGTTCGGCATGCGTGGAGTCTGGCTCCTCGCGGAATCGA
>NZ_JBVVPQ010000134.1:0-8579 GCF_055811695.1 Bradyrhizobium sp. MI1.3
CGCGCTCCCGCTCTCCGCTCCTTCTCTTAATAAACAAACCACCCCCCCCACCCCCCCCCCCGCCGCCCCCCCCCCCCCCCCCCCCCCCCCCCCCCCCCCCCCCCCCCCCCCCCACAGCTGAGAGCTTGGAGAAAGCTATGACAACAAACACCATCCACCCCCTCGCCCGCAGCGCCGACGATGTCGTCATCGTCGGCGGCGGTCTCGCCGGACTCTTTTGCGCATTGAAGCTCGCGCCGCGGCCGGTGACATTGATCTCGGCCGCGCCGCTCGGACAGGGCGCGTCATCCGCATGGGCGCAAGGCGGCATCGCCGCCGCAATAGCTGAAGGCGATACGCCGGAAGCGCACGCCGCGGATACGATCGCCGTTGGCGGCGGCATCGTCGACGAAGCTGTCGCATTGGAAATCGCGCGCGAGGCCGCGCCGCGGATTCACGATCTTCTCGCCTATGGCGTGCCGTTCGACCGCGATCTCGCAGGCAGGCTCGCCGTCGGGCGCGAAGCCGCACATTCGGCGCGGCGTATCGTGCATGTGCGCGGCGACGGCGCGGGCGCCGCCATCATCGCAGCCCTGAGCGAGGCCGTGCGGCGCACACCATCGATCCGGCTGATCGAAGGCTTTGTCGCCGAAGCGCTGTTGACCGAGAACGGCGCTGTCATCGGCCTTCAACTGCGCGAAGTCCGCAATTACGCCGCACGGCCGGTCCTCCTCGCTGCGCGGACGGTGGTGCTCGCCACCGGCGGCATCGGCCATCTCTATGCCGTCACCACCAATCCGCGCGAGGCCAGCGGATCCGGCCTTGCGATCGCCGCACGCGCCGGCGCGGTCATTGCAGATCCCGAATTCGTGCAATTTCACCCGACCGCCATCATGGTCGGCCGCGATCCCGCGCCGCTCGCCACGGAAGCCCTGCGCGGCGAAGGCGCGACGCTGATCAACGGCCGTGGCGAGCGTTTCATGGCGGCGCGCCATCCGCTCGCCGAGCTCGCACCGCGCGACATCGTGGCCCGCGGCGTGTTCGCGGAGATCTCGGCCGGGCGCGGCGCCTTCCTCGATGCGCGGCAGGCGCTGGGCGCACGTTTTGCCGACAGGTTCCCGACCGTTCATGCAAGCTGCATCGCCGCCGGCATCGACCCCGCCACGCAGGCCATCCCGATCGCACCGGCGGCGCACTATCACATGGGCGGCATCGCGGTGGACGATCGCGGCCGCAGCTCGATCGACGGGCTCTGGGCCGGCGGCGAAGTGTCGTCCACCGGCGCGCATGGCGCGAACCGGCTTGCGTCGAATTCGCTGCTGGAGGCCGTGGTCTACGCCGCGCGCATCGCCGACGACATCGCCGGCCGCACCATTCCCTCGCCCGCGCGCCTTGCGGACGTGCCGACGCCGCGGGGCGACGCGCCGGATGCTGCGGACGTGAACCGGCTGCGGACGCTGATGAGCGCGCATGTCGGCGTGATCCGCAATGGTGAGGGGCTTGCGGAGGCGGTCCGCAGCTTCGCCGCGCTCGAATGCGAGGCCGCGAGCATCACGGTCCGCAACATGGCAACGGCAGCCCTGCTCGTGGCGGCGTCGGCCTGGAACCGGCGCGAGAGCCGCGGCGCGCATTTCCGCTCCGACCATTCCGCGGACGTTCCCGCGCTCGCGCAACGCACGATGACGACGCTCGCAGCAGTGCGCGAGATCGCAGATGGCCTAACCGAACGCCCGACACCACGCATCGCGCAACCCATGATCGCTTGACGGAGTCCGCCATGATCACCCCAACCTCTCTGCTCTACCCCGACGCCTTCCTCTCCCCGCTCGCGATCGACGAGGCTGTGCACCGCGCGCTCGATGAGGATCTCGGCCGCGCCGGCGACATCACCTCGCTTGCGACGATCCCCGAGGCAACGAAGGCGCAAGCGATCCTGGTCGCACGGCAATCCGGCGTGATCGCCGGCTTGCCGCTGGCGCTCGCCACCCTGCAAAGGCTTTCGCCCGACATCGAGGTACGCGCACATGTTCGCGACGCCGCGCGCGTCGCCCGCGGGCAGCAGGTGCTGACGATCTCGGGGCCGGCACGCGCCGTCCTCACGGCGGAGCGGACCGCGCTGAATTTCGTCGGCCGCCTGTCAGGCGTTGCGACGCTCACGGCGGACTATGTTGCGCGCACCGAGGGCACCCGGATGCGGATCTGCTGCACGCGAAAAACCACGCCGGGATTACGGGCGTTGGAGAAATACGCGGTACGTTGCGGCGGGGGCTTCAATCACCGCTTCGGGCTCGACGACGCGATCCTGATCAAGGACAACCACGTCGCGGTCGCCGGCGGTATCCGCCCCGTGCTGGAGCGCGCCCGCGCCCATGCCGGCCATCTCGTCAAGATCGAGATCGAGGTCGACACGCTGACGCAGTTGCGCGAGGTGCTCGACACCGGCCTCGCCGACGCCGTGCTGCTCGACAACATGGACATTGCGACGCTGCGCGAGGCCGTTGGGATCAACGAGGGACGCCTCAAGCTGGAGGCATCCGGCGGCGTCACCCTGGGCTCGATCGCAGCCATCGCGGCGACCGGCGTCGACTACGCTTCAGCCGGCGCGCTGACGCATTCGGCACCGAATTTCGACTGCGCGCTGGATATCGAGATGTGAGGCGCTACCTTCGCTCGGTCGTGCCCATCTCGGCGGAGCTCTTGGCTTCCTGGGTGAGTTCGGCGGAGAGCGCGGCGGTCTGCGCCGGCGTGCCCCAGCTCGGTTCCTCGCTGCCGTCGCCCCAGGCGCGTGGGCGATAGAAGGTGTGGACGCCGGTCTTGTACATCTTCTTCATCTCGGCGACCCAGGACGGGCGCACCCAGTAGGCGTGGTAGTGCGTGGACTTGCCGACCTCGGGCAGCCAGATCTGGCCGTCGAGCATGGCCTTCGAGATCTTTTTCGCACGCTCCCACATCTCGGGCTCGCGGATCACGTCGGCATTGTTGTCGCAGGCAAAGGTGAACTGGCAGGCGAGATGCCGGTGCTTGTTCTGATAGACGGCGCCGCACACCGTGTCCGGATATTTGCCGGAGAACACGCGGTTCATCACCACCTGCGCAACCGCCATCTGACCGCGCACGGCTTCGCCGCGGGACTCGAAATAGACGGCCTCCGCGAGGCATTTTTCGGACTTCGCGCGCGACTTGTCGTCGAGCGCGAGCCGTTCCGCCGGCGATCTGGCACGCTGGTTGTCGACGTTGACCTCACCCTTCGGCGCGACGCTCTCGCCACTTTCGATATCCTTCGCAAGATCCTCCGACGGCGGCGACAGCGAGGCCGTCACCTTCATGTCGGGGTCGGGCATCACGATCAGCGGCTCCGCACCGGGTTGCCAGCTCTCGATGCTCTCGACGTTGCCGCCGAGCGAGGAACTGCCGAAGAATAGGTTCGAGATCTTGACGCGGAACGGATCGCGCGGCGGTGCAGCCGGAATGGTGGCCTGCTTCAGCGCTTCGAGCGGCTGGAGCGCGATCGAGCGCGCGGCGTCGCTGGCCTTTGGCGCATTGGTGTATTGCGGCAGCGGCGGCGCGCGCAGCGCCTCCGCGAGTTCGGGATCGAGCGCGGCCGCGGACTCCGGCGACATCGCCTGTGGCAGCGCGACGGTCTTGGCGCCGAACACCGAGCTGTTCGACGTCGCGGGATCTTCCTGCGTCGGCGCTGCCGTCGGCGCGCCCGCTTCGGGAGCCTGCGTCGGTGTGACCGTTGCGAGGCGGTCACCCTTCATCGAGCGATCGACCTTGGGAAAATCGGCGGCCTGGTAGCGCGGCGGCGCCTGCAGCGCCGGATTGCGGCTGATCGCGCCGGTGACGTCGCGGCCGTCGAGGCTCGCGAGACGAACCATCGCGCTCTGCGGAGCCGAAGTGCCGATCGGCCGGGAAAAACTGTAAGTGGCCAGCTGTATGGAGGACGCAGCAGAGAATACCTGCTTCTGCCAACGCTCCGCGACGCCGGGTTGGCGCGCCAGCAGCGAGGCAATGTCCTGATAGCCGGTCTCTCTCGGCATCAATGCGAAGATGCAGAGACCGATGCCGAAGGACGCGAACCGCGCGCCCTTCGGATGGGTACGCAACAAAAACATCGATACGCTCACGCTACGCTTACGCTAGAAAAATCGAGCCGCAGTACATCCGTGCAATTCGATCTTTATCGTGAGTATCTAATTTAGGTTGCCGGGGCGTTAATCGGCGTTGCGCATGCGGCACACGCAATCAATCGCAGGTGTTTTCACGGGGCGATGATGCGCATTGGTAAATGCGCCCTCACGCGACGCGGTAAACAATTGGTCAACGCGAATGGTGAAGGAACTCTTGCTCGCACGTGTCATTACGGGACGCGCGATGGGTTCCCGGTATTGCGCGATGTGCTCACACGCACGCTCCTCAAGCTCGTCATTGCGAGGAGCTCTTGCGACGAAGCAATCCAGACTGCTGCCGCACGAAGATTCTGGATTGCTTCGCTACGCTCGCAATGACGGCGTGGAAGCAGTCGAGCCTCAAAAAGAAAGAGGCGGGGCTTGGCCCCGCCTCTCCGCATTCAGCATTTCAAATCGGCTTATGCCTGGCTCGCAACCGCTTTGCCGAGCGCGGCTTGCGCCGCCGCGAGGCGGGCGATCGGGACGCGGTAGGGCGAGCAGGAGACGTAGTCGAGGCCGATCGCGTGACAGAAGGCGACGGAGGCGGGATCGCCGCCGTGCTCGCCGCAGATGCCGACCTTGAGCGAGGCGCGCGTCTTGCGGCCGCGTGCGACGCCGATCTTGACGAGCTCGCCGACGCCTTCCTGGTCGAGCGCGACGAAGGGATCGATCGGCAGGATGCCCTTGGACACGTAGGTGCCGAGGAAGCTCGCGGCATCGTCACGGCTGATGCCGTAGGTCGTCTGCGTGAGGTCGTTGGTACCGAACGAGAAGAACTCGGCGCTCTCCGCGATCTCGGCCGCGAGCAGGCAGGCGCGCGGCAGCTCGATCATGGTGCCGACCTGGTAGGTCAGCTTGGTGTTGGTGTCGCGCATCACCGCCTTCGCGGTGGAATCGATGCGCGCCTTGACGAGGTCGAGCTCCATCTTGGTGGCGATCAGCGGCACCATCACCTCGAGGCCGACGGCCTTGCCGGTGCGCTTCTCGGCCTCGACTGCCGCTTCGAAGATCGCGCGCGCCTGCATCTCGGCGATCTCGGGATAGGCGATCGCGATACGGCAGCCGCGGAAGCCGAGCATCGGGTTGAACTCCGACAGCTCGCGCGCGCGGTCGGCCAGGCGCCGCGGGTCGGTGTTCATGGCGCGCGCCACTTCCTCGACCTCGGCATGGGTGTGCGGCAGGAACTCGTGCAACGGCGGATCAAGCAAGCGGATCGTGACGGGCAGACCCTTCATGATCTCGAACAGCTCGACGAAGTCGGCGCGCTGCATCGGCAGCAGCTTTGCCAGCGCAGCGCGGCGCGACTGCTCGTCCTCGGAGAGGATCATCTCGCGCACCGTGCGGATGCGCGTCTCCTCGAAGAACATGTGCTCGGTACGGCACAGGCCGATGCCTTCCGCGCCGAACTTGATCGCGGTGTGCGCGTCTTCCGGCGTGTCCGCGTTGACGCGCACGCCGATCTTACGGACCTGGTCGGCCCATTTCATTAGCGTGCCGAACTCGCCGGACAGCTCGGGCTCGATCATCGGCATGCGGCCGGCGAGCACCTGGCCGAGCGAGCCGTCGATGGTGATGACGTCGCCGGTCTTGAAGGTGCGCGAGCCGATGCTCATGGTGCCGCGGCCGTAATCGACGCGGATGGTGCCGCAACCGGAGACGCAGGGCTTGCCCATGCCGCGCGCGACCACCGCAGCATGCGAGGTCATGCCGCCACGGGTGGTCAAGATGCCTTCGGCGGCGTGCATGCCGTGGATGTCCTCGGGGCTGGTCTCGATCCGGACCAGAATCACCTTGCGACCGTCGGCCTGAAGCTTGGCCGCCTCGTCCGAGGAGAACACGATCTCGCCGGAGGCCGCACCCGGCGAGGCCGGCAGGCCGGTCGCGATCACGTCGCGCTTGGCATTGGGGTCGATGGTCGGATGCAGCAGCTGATCGAGCGAGGCGGGGTCGATCCGCGTCACCGCTTCCTTCTTGGTGATCAGGCCTTCATTGGCGAGCTCGACCGCGATGCGCAGCGCCGCTTTCGCGGTGCGCTTGCCGCCGCGGGTCTGCAGCATCCAGAGCTTGCCCTGCTCGACCGTGAACTCCATGTCCTGCATGTCGCGGTAGTGCTTCTCGAGCAGCGTGTAGATCCGGGTCAGCTCGTTGAAGGCTTCCGGCATCGCCGATTCCATCGACGCCTTGTCGGAGCCCGAGTCCTTGCGCGCTTCCTCGGTGATGTCCTGCGGCGTGCGGATGCCCGCCACCACGTCCTCGCCTTGCGCGTTGATCAGGAACTCGCCGTAGAGCTTGCTCTCGCCGGTCGAGGGATTGCGCGTGAAGGCAACGCCGGTCGCCGAGGTCTCGCCCATGTTGCCGAACACCATGGCCTGCACGTTGACCGCGGTGCCCCAGGATTCCGGAATGTCGTGCAGCCTGCGGTAGGTCACCGCGCGCGCGTTCATCCAGGATGAAAACACCGCGCCAATGGCGCCCCAGAGCTGGTCGTGCGGATCCTGCGGAAAATCCTTGCCGGTTTCGCGCGCGACCGCGTCCTTGTACTTGCCGACCAGATCGACCCAGTCGTCGGCGGTGAGATCGGTGTCGAGCGTGTAGCCCTGGCTGTCCTTGAAGGTGTCGAGGATTTCCTCGAAATGATGATGCTCGAAGCCGAGCACCACGTCCGAATACATGGTGATGAAGCGGCGATAGCTGTCATAGGCGAAGCGGCGATCGCCCGACAGTTCCGACAGCGCTTCCACGGTTTCGTCGTTGAGGCCGAGATTGAGCACGGTGTCCATCATGCCCGGCATCGAGGCGCGGCCGCCGGAACGCACGGAGACGAGCAGCGGGTTCCTGGAATCGCCGAAGATCTTGCCGGTCAACTTGCCGACATGGTCGAGCGCCTTCTCAACCTGCGACTTCAATTCCTTGGGGTAGGATTTGTCGTGCGCGTAGAAATAGGTGCAGACCGAGGTCGGGATGGTGAAGCCCGGAGGCACCGGCAGGCCGAGATTGGCCATCTCGGCGAGGTTGGCGCCCTTGCCGCCGAGCAGGTCGCGCATCTCCGCTTTGCCCTCGGCCTTGCCGTCCCCGAACGTGAACACCCACTTGCCGGCCTTGGCCGCAACAGGCGCCGCCTTGGTTGAAGCAGCCTTGCTCGGTACCGACTTCGCGGCGACCTTCGGCGCAACCGGCTTCTTCGGCGCCTTCGCAACAGCCTTGGAAACGGCCTTGGCCGCAGGCTTCACAGCCGGCTTGGCAGCAGCCTTGGCCACGGGCTTCGGGGCGCGCTTGGCAAGTGCCTTGCGGGCCGCCGGCGCGGCTTTCGCCTTGGCAGAGGACTTTGATTTCGCTGGCATTTTCGCTGAAGTTTTCGAGGCGGCTTTGGCCATAGCTTGCACACAACCTGCGAGAGGAATGGGTAATCGCGGGCCTTACACCACTTTGGGCAGGTCCGCGCAAGTCGAAGAGTTCCGTAGAATGAAGGCCTAGAGATGGAGCCACTTCAACAATCCGAGCCCGATCGCACCATTTATGATGAGAAAAATCGCGACGATCAGGTTCAGCAGGCGCGGCATGATCAGGATGAGCACACCCGCAAGCAGCGACAGGATCGGCGAGATATGGGCGACGGTGATGTGCATGAACTTTCTTTCCGTGGGGTGGGGGCGAATCGCGGCGGGATCATAGCGGACTAGGTTCCGCGGGTAGAGACGCACTGGGCGGGCGCGAGTTCCCGGCTTCGCGAAAACTGCCCGAAAATGCCGCGAATGCGGCGGCCGTTTTCCGGAACATCGCGAAGACGCATGCATTGGCAACCGGTCGCGCCATTGGCGCTTCCCGAAAACCTTCTCGAAGGAGTTGCCCATGCGGAACAGGATTCTTGCTCTTGCAGCGCTCGCGGCCGCGATCGGCTCGCCCCTTGCGGCGCAGGCGCAAAGCAGCGTCACAGTGGGACGCGCACCCGTCGTCGTCGACAGCGGTCCGACCATTGCGGTCGAGCAGCGGCCGGCGTTCCGCGACTATGTCGTCGAACAACGTGTGCCGGCTTTCCGCATCCCGGATCGCGTGGTGGTCGGTGCCACCTTACCTGAAAGCGGCGTGACCTATTATGACGTGCCGCAACGTTTCGGCGCCACCACCTATCGCTACACCGTCGTGAACGGCGAGACCGTGCTGGTCGAGCCGCGCTCGCGGCGCATCGTCGAGGTGATGGACTAGCGTCTTCAGGGATCGACTAGGTGTCCGGCGCGTCACATCAATCAGGCTGACGCGAGCAGTAGAGTCGGACATCAGGCCCCGCCCGGTCCTCCCCCCGCCGGGCGGGGCTTTTTGTGCTTCGTGTGTGCGTGCTCTCGTGTCCCGGACGCGACGCAGCGCGTAGCGTTGCGGCGCAGAGCCGGGACCCAGAATCTTTTGCGGCGGCATGGGCCCCGCTCTGCAGCGCAC
>NZ_JBVVPQ010000135.1:0-8412 GCF_055811695.1 Bradyrhizobium sp. MI1.3
CACGGGAATGCCGGTCTGGATCGCCAGGATCACGGCCTGACACGCGCCATGCACGGTCTCGAACGACACCGCGCCGGCTGCGATCGTCTCGGGAATGCCACGCAGGCGGATGGTCAATTCGGAGATGATGCCGAGCGTGCCTTCGGCGCCGACGAACAGATGCGTCAGGTCGTAACCGGCCGACGATTTCTTTGCGCGCGTGCCCGTGGTGATGATCTCGCCGTCACCGCGGACGACCTTCAGCGCCAGCACGCTGTCGCGCATGGTGCCGTAGCGCACCGCATTGGTGCCGGAAGCCCGCGTCGAGGCCATGCCGCCGAGCGAAGCGTCAGCGCCGGGGTCGATCGGGAAGAACAGGCCCTGGTCGCGCAGATGCTCGTTCAGCGCCTTGCGGGTGACGCCGGGCTGGATCACGCAGTCGAGGTCCTCGGCGTGCACCGCCAGCACCTTGTTCATGTCGCGCAGGTCGATGGAGATGCCGCCCGCGGGCGCATTGACCTGGCCTTCGAGCGAAGTGCCGGTGCCGAAGGCGATGACGGGGACGCCGTTCTTCGCGCAGATCCGCACCACGTCCTGGATGTCGGCGGTCTCCTGCGCCATCACCACGCCGTCCGGCGGCTGGTTGGGAATCCACGTCGTGGTGTGGCCGTGCTGCTCGCGGACGGCCTGCGACGTGATGAGGCGGTTGCCGAATCGTGCGGCAAGCTGCTCCAGCGCGGTCGCGAGGGCTTTCGGCGCCGGCCGCGGCGGATTATTGGTGATGGTCGTACCCACGGAAATTCCTCCCGACGAGAAGAGACCGTGGCAAAGGACATCTAACCGGTCAAGTCAAGCGACCGGACGCATAGCTGGGGAAGGACACATGCCGGACACTGTCACCGCTGCGCCCGATGCCGAGCCGTTCCGCGCCTCGATCATGCAGATCGAGCCGCAATGGATCGACTACAACGGCCACCTCAACATGGCCTATTACAACGTGATGTTCGACCGCGCGATCGACCAGATGTGGCTGACGCTTGGGATCGGGCCGGGCTATATGAAGGAGCGAGGCGGCTCGACCTTCACTGCCGAGTGCCACGTGCGGTATTTGCGCGAAATCCACTTGGGCGATCCCGTGCAGGTCTCGGTCTGGCTGCTGGAGGCCGACGACAAGCGGCTGCACACATTCCAGGAGCTGCGGCACGCCACCGAGGGCTGGTTGTCGGCGACCTCCGAAAACATGTCGCTTCACATCGACATGGGCTCACGAAAGGTGGCGGCGTTTCCGCCAGACATCCGCGAGCGCATCGCAGCGGTGGTCAAGGCCCACAGTGCCGTACCGCGGCCCGAGGGCATCGGCCGGAACGTGGCGATGCCCTCGAAGCGGTAAGCGCGCTAGACCCTGTTACGGCCGCGGGCCAGACCGACAACGGCCGAGACCAGGAACAGCACGACCGCGATGAAGAAGATGATCTTGGCGATTTCGATCGACGCGCCGGCGAGGCCGCCAAAGCCCAGGATACCGGCGATCAAGGCGATAACCAGAAACGTCACAACCCAGCTAAGCATGGTCCGAACCTCTGTTTCGATGTCTGTCTGCGATCGGCGCGGCTGACGCGCCTCACTTGCAGAACCAATCGCCAACTCGGAACAATGGTTCCGGGCCGCTGGGGCCGGAAATTCGCCTGACCCGCAGGAACAAATTGGCTTTCCGCGCACGTGGAAAACCCCCGTCCGCGGCCCCATATAGGGACCAATCCCTGTTAAGAAGGCTCCCCTTTCACCACCCCGCGGTGCCAACGTGGGGCAAATGATTCGCATGACCGAGCCGAGCAAGATCACGTCCCAGAGCGTCCCCGACCACCAGCCCGCAGCCGGTGGCATTGCCGCGCGCGCGCGCGCCTCGGTGGGCCCGCAATACCTGTCCGGGCTCAATCCGGAGCAGCGCGAGGCTGTGGAGACGCTGGACGGGCCGGTTCTGGTGCTGGCCGGCGCCGGCACCGGCAAGACCCGCGTGCTGACCACGCGCATCGCCCATATCCTGAGCCAGGGCCGCGCCCGCCCCTCCGAAATCCTGTCGGTGACCTTCACCAACAAGGCCGCGCGCGAGATGAAGCACCGGCTGGGCCAGATGCTCGGCCATGCCGTCGAAGGCATGCCGTGGCTCGGCACCTTCCACTCCATCGGCGGACGCATCCTGCGCACCCACGCCGAACTGGCGCAGCTCAAGTCGAACTTCACCGTGCTCGACGTCGACGATCAGGTGCGGCTGTTGAAGCAGCTGCTGCAAGCCGACAACATCGACGACAAGCGCTGGCCCGCGCGCATGCTGGCCGGCCTGATCGACGGCTGGAAGAACCGCGGCCTCACGCCGTCGCAGGTGCCGTCGGGCGAAGCCGCCATCTTCGCCAACGGCAAGGGCGGCAAGCTCTATGCGAGCTACCAGGAGCGGTTGAAGATTTTGAACGCCGCCGATTTCGGCGATCTGCTGCTCGAGGACATCCGCATCTTCCGCGAGCACCCGGATATCCTGCGGCAGTACCAGCAGCGCTTCAAATTCATCCTGGTCGATGAGTATCAAGACACCAACGTCGCGCAGTATCTGTGGCTGCGGCTATTGTCGCAGGCACCGACGAAGCCAACCTCGCCCACTGTCATTCCGGGGCGGCTCGAAGAGCCGAACCCGGAATCCGGAGATGAGTCTGCCGTTCGAGATTCTCAGGTGCGCGATCGCGCACCGGAGTTCGATGCTACGCATCGCCCCGGAATGACGGAACTCGCTGCCCCCCACGTCAAGAACATCTGCTGCGTCGGCGATGACGACCAGTCGATCTATGGCTGGCGCGGCGCGGAGGTCGACAACATCCTGCGCTTCGACCATGATTTTCCCGGCGCCAAGGTCATCCGCCTCGAGCGCAACTACCGCTCGACCGGCCACATCCTCGCCGCCGCCTCGCACCTGATCGCCCACAACGAGGGCCGGCTCGGCAAGACGCTGCGCACCGAGGACCATGACGGCGAGAAGGTCACGGTGACGGGCTCGTGGGATTCGGAAGAGGAAGCCCGCGGCATCGGCGAGGAGATCGAGCAGATCCAGCGCCAGGGCGACAAACTCAACGAGATCGCGATTCTCGTTCGCGCCTCCTACCAGATGCGCGAGTTCGAGGACCGCTTCGTCACGCTCGGCCTGCCCTATCGCGTCATCGGTGGCCCGCGCTTCTACGAGCGCGCCGAAATCCGCGATGCGTTGGCCTATCTGCGCGTCATCAATTCACCGGCCGACGATCTCGCCTTCGAGCGCATCGTCAACACGCCCAAGCGCGGCCTTGGCGATGCCACCGTGCAGATGCTGCACGATCACGCCCGCAAGCGCCGCATTCCGCTGTTCGAAGCGGCGCGCGCGGTGGTCGAGACCGACGAGCTGAAGCCGAAGGCGCGCGGCTCGTTGCGCGACGTCGTCGCCCAGTTCGACCGCTGGCGCGCCCAGCGCGAGGTCACGTCGCACACGGATCTCGCCCAGATCGTGCTCGACGAGAGCGGCTACACCGAGATGTGGCAGAAGGACCGTTCGGCGGACGCCGCGGGCCGGCTCGAGAACCTCAAGGAGCTGGTGCGCTCGATGGAGGAGTTCGAGAACCTGCAAGGGTTCTTGGAGCACATCTCGCTGGTGATGGACCGCGACAGCGGCGCCGATGAGGACGCGGTGTCGCTGATGACGTTGCATTCGGCCAAGGGGCTGGAATTCGACAACGTGTTCCTGCCGGGTTGGGAAGAAGGCTTGTTTCCGAGCCAACGGACGCTGGACGAACAGGGCCGCGCCGGCCTTGAGGAAGAGCGCCGGCTCGGTCATGTCGGCCTGACCCGAGCCCGCCGCCGCGCCAAAATCTATTTTGCCACCAATCGGCGGATCCATGGCACCTGGTCGACCACGATCCCCTCGCGCTTCCTCGACGAATTGCCCGCGGCCAATGTCGAGATCACGGAATCCAAGGGCGGCTCGGCCTGGGGCGGCACTGGCGGCTACGGCGCCTCCCGCTTCGACGACATGGAAGCGTTCGGCTCCACCTATTCGACCCCCGGCTGGCAGCGCGCCCAGGCCAATCGCAATCGCGGCGGCGGCGGGGGCGGTAATGGCGGCCGCGGCAGCTTCGAGGAACAGGCCTCGTCGTTTTCGTCCCAGTCGTCCTCGCCCGATTTCGGCAGCTTCTCCTCGCGCCGTCGGGGGCCCCTGACGATCGAGGGCGAGCTGGTGGCCAAATCCACCGGCACGACCTCGGAATTCTCGCTCTCCGACCGCGTCTTCCACCAGAAATTCGGCTATGGCCGCGTCACCAAGATCGACGGCAACAAGCTCACCATCGCCTTCGACAAGGCGGGGGAAAAGAAGGTCGTGGACAGTTTTGTGCAGCGGGCGTGAGGCCTGCATGCCGCACTACATTGCCATCATCGAGGACGCCGGCCCGGACGAAGCCGTCGGCGTGTGGTTTCCCGACCTGCCCGGCTGCATTTCCGGCGGCGACGACGTCGATGAGGCCCTGGAGAATGCGCCCGAGGCACTCGCGTTCTATGCACAGGAACTGATCGCGGACGGCCGCCAGCTTCCCCCGCCGCGGACATTGGACGAGCTCAAGGCCGACCCGGATGTGGCCGACGACCTCGCGAAGCACACGGTCGCCCTGATCGAATGGCCGCCCCTCACTGAGGCCACGGAGTGAGGACTGTTCGCCGCACTGGTCGGACTCTCGACACTTCTCGCCCGAACGCCTCTTGACCCCCGCGAACTTCCCCGTATCAGATGCGGCCATGGTCCGGGGCTCCATCACACTGATCTTGCTGGCATTGGGTATGCCGTCGCTTGCGGCGGCGGAGACCATGAGCTTTGGCGATGCGATCGGGCTGCTGGCGAAAAGTTGCGGCGCGGAAATCGTCGCCAATTGCCGCGGCGTCAACCCGGATTCGACCCGCCTGAAGGAGTGCCTGTCGCGCAACCGCGACGTGCTCTCGCAGCAGTGCCAGAGCGACTATCTCGGCGCCTTCGATGCGATCCAGAAGCGCGTCGCTGCCCGCGTCACGGTGGCGAACGCCTGCCAGCGCGAGATCGTCAAGGTCTGCGGCGGCTCGACCAAGGAGACCAGCAAGGCGGTCCCCTGCCTGATCTCGACGCCCAAGGGCATCAGCAACAACTGCCTGAAGGCCGTCGACGACGCGGGGTATCGGTGATGCCAGCGAACAGGCTTACCACCGCCGGAATATGCATCGCGCTTGGCCTCGCTTTGCTCGCGGGCACAGCCGAGGCGCAGACGGCGCCGCCGACCCGCGACGACATCGTCGGCAAGCTCAACCATTTCGAACAGCCCGCCGAGATCGATATCCCCGCGCTGAAGCTGCAGGTGATGGAGCGGGCCAAGGCCAGGATCAAGAACGATCCGGGTCCGGTGAACCGGCCGTTGATCGCGCCTGATCTGGCCAGTTTGCCGACGTTCACCGCGCAGATCCAGTTCGACGCCGACACTCCGATCATCCAGCCGGCGTCCTACCAGACCGTCGGCCGCCTCGCCGACGCGCTGGTCCATGCCGCGCTGCTGCCCTACACGTTCCTGATCGTCGGCCACGTGGAATCCAACGCGAAGACGCGCGAGGCCAACGCGATCCTGAGCCAGCGCCGGGCGGACGCGATTCGCGACGTGCTGGTGAACACGTTCAAGATCTCGACCAAGCGGCTGCATCCGATCGGCCTCGGCGAGGAGCAGTTTCTCGACCGCGCCAAGCCAAGCTCAGTCGTCAACGGCCAGTTGCAAATCCTGACCTATGCCAAGGTACCGGAGGAAGCGCCTGCGCATCCGGCTGCGACACCTGCGCCTGCGGCGAAAAAGCCCGCTAGGAAGCACTGAGCGGACGCGCCACGGCGCCTGACGGAACCCTTTGAAGTCCCGATCGTTTTGTGACCTGTCTCACAGCGCGACGGCGCGGCCTCGCGCGACAATCGCGCCGGTTTGTGCACCGCCCTATCAGGTGCTATAGGCTTTTTTCGTCCTCCCCGACCCCATGCTGCACGAGACCGAGATGGCCAGTTATTTTCAACACCAACTGGCCGACTACGTCGAATATCATCGCGATCCCTGGAACTGCGCGATGCACGTGGTCGGCATCCTCTTGCTCTTCACCGGTGCTGTGCTGCCGCTGACGCAGGTGCATTTCCCGCTGTTCGGGATCGAGGTCAGCCTGGCCGTAATTCTTGCCCTGCCGGTGCTGGTCTACTGGCTGATGCTGGACGCCGGGATCGGGCTCGGCATCCTCGCCGCGATGATCGTGCTGCTTTTGGTCGCAACCGCGATCGGCAATCAGGTCTCGATCGTCATGATGTGGTCGATTTTTGCGGTGCTGATCGGACTTGGCGTCACTGCGCAGGTCGTCGGCCACAAGGTTTTCGAGGAGCGGCAGCCGTCGATGGTCGACCACCCCACGCATTTCCTGCTTGGACCGATGTTTGTCATGGCAAAATTATTCATTGCATTGGGCTTCCGTCGCGACCTTGCCGCGATTCTGGCGCCAGTTCCGACCAATTCCCTTTCAACCCGATAGTTCTAGACGCGAAACAGCAAACCTTCTGCATGGCTCTCGTACTGGTTACCGGTGGCAGCGGCTTCATCGGACATCATCTCGTAGAAGCGCTCCGCGCCCGTGGGCAGCGGGTGCGTGTTCTCGATGTTCGTGCGCCGGCCACGCCGTATGCCGACGTTGAATATGCCCGTGGCTCGGTGCTGGACGGCGCCGCGGTCGATGCCGCGATGGCGGGTGTGGATCAGGTCTATCACCTCGCCGGCCTGCCCGGCATGTGGGTCGCCGACAAGCAGGCCTTTCACGATGTCAATTGCCGCGGCACCGAGATCATGCTCGCGGCCGCGATGAAGCGCGGGGTCTCGCGCTTCCTGCACTGCTCGACGGAATCGATCCTGTTCCCCTATTCCGACCTCAACGGTGTTCCCGCCGAAGAGGCGCTGCAGCCGGCCGATGCGATGCCGGGCGCCTACACGCGGTCGAAATCGCTGGCCGAGCATTGCGCCGCGAAGGCCGCAGCCGCAGGCTTCCCGCTGGTGATCGGCACCCCGACCATGCCGATCGGTGCCGCCGATCATAATCTGACGCCGCCGACCGCGATGCTGTGGTACTTCCTGCAGAAGAAAGTGCAGCCGCATCTCGACTTCCCGGTCAATCTCGTCGACGTCCGCGACGTCGCCATGGGCCTCGCGCTGACCATGGAACGCGGGCGTAACGGCCAGCGCTACATCCTCGGCGGCGACTGCGTCAGGCTCGGCCAGATTCTGCGGATGATGTCCGCGATGAGCGGCCGCCGGCAATTCCCGGTCGTCGTTCCCGGCAAGATGGCCGAGCTGTCGGGCATCATGCTCGAATATCTCTCCGATCGTATCACGCGCCGGCCGCCCAACGGCACTGCCGAGGGCGTGCGCATCGCGCTCGCCGCTAGCGACCTCTCGATCGGCAAGGCGCGCACCGAGCTCGGCTACGCGCCGCGCCCGATCGAGCCGGTCCTGCGCGAAACCATCACCCATCTTCTCGCCCGCGGCGGCGCGCTTGCCTCCGGCGCCATCGAGCATCACGCGCTCTCCTCGCGCGCCAGCTGAGCTGCCGCCCAACCCAAAGAACCTTTCCGCATGTCCTTCGATTTCAGCAAGCTTCTCTCGGTCGCCTGGGGTGGTTGGACCACGACCTGGCCCACGCAACTGCTCGCCCTGATCTGGCTCGCCTGGCTCGCAAGCTGGGTCGGCGCCTCGTTCTGGCAGGGCCGTACCCAGAAGCAGGTGATGACGCTGGAGTCCGGCCGCTATCGCATCCCGATCCTGGTCGGCGGCATCCTGTTCACGCCCTGGACCGCCGAGGTGCTCGGTGAGAAGCCGCTCTGGGTGTTCAGCAATACAGCCGTCTACGTCGTGGCGCTGATCGTGCTGGCCGGCATCTCCTTCACCTGGTGGGGACGGCTGCATCTCGGACAGTTCTGGTCCAACACCATCACCCACAAGCAAGACCACCGCGTCATCGACACCGGCCCGTACGGCATCGTGCGCCATCCGATCTACACCGGCCTGATCCTCGGCATGCTGGTGACCGGCATCGCGGTCGGCACGGTCACTGCGATGCTCGGCGCGATCCTGATCTCGCTCGGCATGTGGCAGAAGGGCCGAATGGAAGAAGTGTTCCTGTCCAAGGAGCTCGGCGAAGACGCCTACGGCGCTTATTGCCGCCGCGTGCCGATGATCATCCCGTTCCTGTCGCCGCGGTAAGAGCGGGTATCGCTTCAACGCTGTCATCGCAAGCGTAGCGCAGCTGCACCTCCGGAGTCGTCCTGGCGAAAGCCAGGACCCATTACCCCAGGGAGCGGTTTGGCGAGGATTGCCCGGAACTGAGGTCGCACGC
>NZ_JBVVPQ010000136.1:0-8314 GCF_055811695.1 Bradyrhizobium sp. MI1.3
CCCGCGTCTTCTCGATGTCCGCTCTGGCCCCGACTGCCGACGTGCCGGACACGATGGCGATCTTCGCCTTCGGGCCATGAGCCGACATCGCTCCAAGCAGCGATACTTGTCAGGCTCCTTAGCGGCCGTAGGGGAAGCAGCGGTGGCGATCGAGCGTGAGACCGAAATGCGCTCCTAGCGCAGCGATGGCCGCATCCTGCTCAGGATAAGGATCGGCATTGCATGCGGCAACGATGATGATCCGGAACCCGCCGCGATCCTTGCCACCCGGTGGCAGCATCGCTGTAGCCAGTGGATTACCCTCCCTGTCACGCAACGTGAGGAAAAGCGGCATCTCTCGCTGTACATGGGCCTCGAGGCCGATGTCGCGCTCGATCGCGTTGGGCTGCTCCGGACGCCAGGATTGGACTGCCTTCTCTCGCTCGCGGCAGAAATATTTCTCGACTGTGTGGCGCATCAGGCGCGACTCTTGCACCGCTTCACCTTCCGTCTCGATACGGAACCAGGTCTTACCCTTCGGCGCGTCGCAAACATACTGCATTTCGCCCATCCTGATCGCCGCAATTCTAGGTCGGCGGGCCCGCAAAGCCAGAATGTCATTCTCGTCGCGTTTCGATCTTTTGCGTTTTTACACAGCCAGGGTCAATCGCGTCACTTTGGCCGCGTGCCGTTCTCTACCGGTCTACCCCTGTGAACGGATATCGTCAGACCGCCTCGGCATGTCTCAATAGGCCAACAGGCGACATGGTACCACCACAGCAAAAAATCCCGGCACTTGGCCGGGATCGATACTTCACGCCTTTTTGGTAAACCAAATCGTTGGAGCTTTCGCCACTCCCGCTTTCTGCATGGCATTCTTCAATTCAGCACTCTCCGCAAAGGCTTGCGCAGCTTCAATCGTGGCAAACTCGTGAGTTACTGTGATGTCATTGGGATTTTCGACTGCTCGGTAGACAGCCTCGGCTGCTACGCCCTTCGCCTTCTGAACAGGAGCAAAATCGTCGTAAACTTTCCGCCAGGTCTTGTAGTCGGAAACCGTGTGTCTAACAAACATAGTCGTCATCAGATGTTCCTCCCAGACTGGTCGTAGCAATCTTTCCACGAACGCTTGAAACAGCACTTCCAGTAGCACCAGTATAATACCGGCCACTGCTTGGAGCTATTTCATTTCCGGGTTGCACTGATGCCATCGGACGCTTGCCCTTTGTCCGATAAAACTGAGGCGTGCTGCCACTTCGCTGATGGGCTAACTCCGGGCGGTCTTGTGGGAGCAGCATCATCGCCTCCGCACTCGGCGCCAATAGGTCGTGGCCGCACACTTACTGCGACCCGCCACAGGACCAGTCAGTGACACTGACCTGCGTATTCAGTTGGTCGCAGTGTGAAGTTGCTGACGCCGGGTCCGAACTTCAGGCCTAAGCAAACTGAGGCATTATGCCTCTTGGGCGAAACACCCATTTCTAGGGCGCGTCCGTTCTCGTAGAATGTGGTTGCCCTTGAAGCGGGATGTGCCGAAGTCACCGTTCGGGACGAACGAGCAGTACTAGCGCTGTCGGCAGGTACGCTACCCTAAGAGACCGCCCCCTTTTCGGTTTCACACCACGATTTCACATTCCACACGCGCGCAGCTTTTGCGGCGGCTTGTTGCAGTAACCTAGGGAGAAAAGCGATGAGCAAGATCGATCGAAGGTCTGCATTGACATTCGGGTTGGCAGCGGCTTCGGCGGCCATGATAGAGCCCGCCGCCGCTCAAACTACGGGCTACAAGGACACAACTCCGTGGCCAGGTGTGGTGGTGCGTGAGTATGATGGCGAGACACCATCGCTGATCCCGGGTTTTAAGACCGTCTCAATGCGCGACATCATCATGCAGCCGGGATCGAAGACCATGGGGCCCCCGATGATGAATGCCATGGTCTGCCATATCACCGAAGGAGAGCTTCGGCTTGAGCAGGACGAAAAGACCTTTACCGGCAAGAAGAATTTTGTCTGGACCTGCAACAAGGACACAAAGGAGCAGGCGTTCAATGATGGGAACGTGGTCGCGATTATGCGGATCACGGACCTAAAGGCCTAAGGCTCGTTTCTTCGCAAAAAAATCGATTGTAGTTGCGAATGGCGCACGCGACGGCGCACCGATCGCGTCGGTTTGCCCTCTGACGTGACTTCCTGGTTGCGCCGAACTCTAGATATGTCGCTGCGCCAACCGACGCGAGACAAACGTCTAAGGGCTAGTTGGCGGACGATATGAAATCGACGAGCGCCGCGACAATTGGTCGGGGCGTCTCAATTCAAGACTACTGCAACATGAAGAGAGAGAGGGAGAGAGAGAGAGAGGGAGGCCGATGTCTGAATTGGGTCATTCGCGTCGGTTTGGCCGATAGTTAGCGACTTCGGTCTAGCCCCGTGAACGGACATGTAGCGGCAGCCCGCCGTGGAAGCGAAGGCCCAATAGGCGACGTCACGCCCAAACGTGACTGACGCAATGCCGCGGCTAGCGAAGTGGGCGGGGCCGGCTGAACAAGAAACGGCTGGGAGTGAACTTTCGGGCTACTGCGAGCGCGCTGCCCTCGCACGTTTCGAGCGCGATCTTCTGGGCCAGCATGACGTCTCCAATCGGAAGGTCGCCAACGGGCAGGAAACACAAGCCGATCCTTGGACGGCCGTTTTCGCCGATCTCGCAGACATTCACAGCCGCTCCCGCATAGATTCTGTAGCGGTTGCCCGTGTCGCCGCCGACCACATCGAAATAGCCCGTCTGCGCGAATTGCCGCCGCTGGACGGGCGAGAGGTACTGCCGCAGCAGTAGCAGCGCGTGTCCTTCCGGAGTCCTCTCGGCGCCGTGTCGAATGAACAGCGCCTTTGCGGCCCTCCTCCGTGAGCGTTCACCCGGCCGCGACCGCCTGAACAGCCACACAGCTCAGCGATTCAGCCGCCGACCAGCCGGGGGAAGAAGAGAGTTTCTTCCGCAGTGGGGTCGAACGATCGGATCCGCGACACCTGACCTGAACCGGTCCGGACCGCGGCGGTGAAGCCGACGTTCGTCAGCTCGCGAAATCGCTGCTCGGCCTTGGCTACTTCTCGTGCATCGTCCGCGTCGAAGAAGTGACGGCTGTCGCCGGTACTGTCCATCACAGTCTGGATCGGCATGCGGATCTCTCCTTGTTGATCATGACTGAATATTGTTGCAGCTCTGAAGTTCCTCGATCCGCACCAAAGCTACTGCCTCCGCGCCTCGCAACCAAGGCTTCGGTATGGTGGTACGCAGATGGCCCGCAAGTCAGGGCGCAGTTTTTGTGGACTTCGGCGAACAGCATCAGCCCGCCACAGCATCACCGGATATGGCCATTGGTCGAAAGTCGGTCCGCATCCTTCCACAAACCAGCTTTCGCATTCACATACCATAATTCACCTGATGGAGAGCGCAGTTATGCTCAGAGTGGGCGTTGCGAGTTCAGAGGCTTTCATGCCGTACTACGAATTCGAGCTTGTCACCTATGCAACATGCCAGCATCAAGGCGGAATGATCCTTGAAGATCGACAAGGAGCGGCGGACCAAACAGAACGTCTCGCGGCAGAGCTCACGCTGGTACGACCAGAACTGATGTCCCACAATTCTGCAATTCGGGTTCGAGATCACAGCAACGCTGAAATCTATCGCACTGCGCTCGATGCTCTTGCAATCCGGAACGCCACCCAGGTCCCGGCACACCATTGTACTCACGATAGCACAACGTTCGTGCTGCCGATTGGACATTCATCCGGCTGCTCCACCAACTGCACCCAAGCTCACCGAGGCGGGTTCAATTCGCCTGCAAGCCAACCGACCGCATCTGTCTTCATCGGATCCACAGCGAACGACGCCGTCTCGGTACGTTCGCAGGTCGAGCATTCGAACGTGCGCTTCTCGAATCCGGACTTGCCGGGAGAGATGCGCGCCAATGCCATCCGGTGTTTGCATACCGGACACATCGGCCGTTCGTTGATACACGCAGTCATCCACTGGCCCCAAAGAATACTCATTTACCCCAATCCGATTTTCGAAACGACAAATGGTGAGCGCTAGGCAGCAGCTAAGTCATGCTGACCAGGGGTGAAACAGCCTTCAATGTCGGTTGGGAGAGGAGTCGCCGCCAAATGCTCCCAGTATTCTGCCTCGGCGAGCAGTTTCCAGCTTCTGTCAGGATGAAGCGCGGCACTCTGCCGACAGAGCGCCGCCATCGCGCGCAAGCGCTGTGCGGTTTCCATTCCAGCCTCCCATGTTTTCCCATCTTATTTTTTGCTTTTACGCTGGAGTCATTATGATTATGCGTCAGAACTAATTTTTGTTTTTCCCGACCGCGACTCGATACGCGCTTGCTGCGGTTGGCTTTCGTTTCGAGCGCCGACGCTGTTCATTTAGCGCAATGTTCCGACTGGACATTCGTCCTGGTTGAAGCCTTGTGCTCTGACGGACCACGGCTCCGCCACGCCTTTTGGTGCACATGCGGTGCTCGCGAACGATACAGGGAAGGAATTTCGGCGCGGAGAGAAGGACCTCTTCAGCCCTGGCCTGATCACGCAGTTACGACTTGGAACGCGCGCTTGCTCCACCATCCGCGGTCGCCCCCAGGGGAAACGCCCCCAGAGCGTCCGCCATCGCAATTCTCACTGCCTTAAAGATCATTATGGCCGGACTTTTGACTCCCTCAAATGGAGCTGCGAGTCAGGTTTCATCGTCATCGCCATCGTCGTCCTGATCGTCTTCGTCCGAATCGACGGCCATAGCTTCGATGTAGTCACGGCAGGCATCCCGCAGTGTGCGACACGATGTCGGATCGTCAGGGAAAACCACCATCCCCCGGTCTTCCTTCCATAGATGGAAAAGGGCGATGTGAGCGACATGACGCCCGCGCGTGCTGCACGATATCCGTGCGGCTACACAACGCAGTTTCAGCGGTCGATAAGTTATCGTTGACTTGTCGTTTTGGAAAGCCGCCGCACCACTTAGCCTCGTGGTGGCCGGCACCACCCGTAAATTTCCCAAGTGCCGGCAACCAGGCGCAATGGTTAAGTTGCGACAGGTTTGAGCGCCGCATCATGAAAACACAAAAGCCAAAGCAATGGGCCGACCGCGAGGTCCAGCAACTGTCCAAGCTGGCCCGGGCAGGCGCTGGCGTATCGAAGATCGCAGCCAAGCTGGGCCGTCACGCAGGATCGGTGAGGCGAATGGCGGGAAGGATAGGGATACTGTTGAAGAAGTAGCCGTTGAGGAAGCTCGCATGCCTCGCGCGAATGATGGCATCACGGCTTACCTACAACCCAAAACCGCGACTAATCTCCCGCACAAGCCTGCGCGCAGCTCAGTATTTCGACCATAGAAGAGCACCTGATTGAGCTGCGAAGGATGGTCAGCCCAAATAGCGCGATAGCAATACCTCTAAACATGGTGGTGGACCGGGTTGCCCCGGCCTTCGAGGGATTGGGGGGAGCTGGGCACGACTGCATTACCCACTTTGGGGCCGTGTGCCGGGAACACTCGGTAATCAGCGAAGCGTTCCAACGCCGCACCGTCGCAAAGACTCAGCGGCCTCTGCCAGAGCCTTCCGACGAAGCCGAGGGGCAGCTAAAGTTGGCGTGCCACAACTTCAAAGAGATGAACGGGCTGGGGAAACTGGAAAAGGCGTATGCCGCGATGGCGCTCGCGAACGGGACGGAGCGGTTTCGACGGTGATCAATACGCGCCGCTCCGCTTCGCGCACGCGGGCCCGAAGACACTCCAGTTCGGACAATTGAGACGCAAGCCGTTCCTGACGCTCATGCAGCCGCACAATGGCGTCAACCGCTAGACCGGGATGTTCACGCATGTCGTGTACCCCCCAACCAAGCCTTCTAACATGCTTGGATCATGGCCCGTCGGCGGACCAATCGGGAAAATGATGCAACAGAGACTGAAATCGGCCGACGTTGTTCCAGCATCCACATATGTGAATCGTATGTTGCTGTTGGAAGTTAATTCGGCGGAGTGCATCAGGCGCCGCGCGAAGGCGCAGCCGAACTGTCCGGTGGTGAGCGCCATTCCGCGCGATGCAGGGCTTTACGTTCGGTCGACCTGTCCCGGCTCAGCGACCCGACTCTTCTCACCAGTGGTCCAACAAAAGACGCGGCGCTGGCTGGGATTTCGTCCACGTCTGCATAGACGACCATTCCCGCGTCGCCTTCTCCGAGATCAAGCTCGACGAACCGGCGGCCGTACGCGAGCCGGACGAAAACTAGATTGACGCGTGTTCGGCCGTGGGTGCTATAATATCCCCCATGGGCTGGGATGCGAAAGACATAGGGCTCCTCATCAGGCTCTGGTCCGCAGGACATAGCGCGGCGCAGATAGCGCGCCGGCTCGGATGCAGTCGTAACGCGGTCTGCGGCATGCTGACCCGTCAGGGCCTAAAGCGCGGTCACAAGCTGCCCACGGCAACGCCTAAGATAAGGCCGACCCCGAAGCTGAGGGCGACGTCGTGGCAGCTTGCGCCGGTCCAGTCGCAAAGAAGATCTCGCGGAACGCGGCGGAGAGGCAGCAGCCCAAGCAATTCAGCAAGCAGCAGCTTTACGAGATACTGGCTGAGGCGGTCAAAAATACTGGCTAAGAGGTCACCGCGAATGCCGTTGCGCTGCGCTCAGTATCGGCTCGGCTCGACGGTTCGGGGGTCGTGCCCCTTCCCAAGTTCGTCCCGTTCGCGTCAATCGCGTCGGTGTAGTCCTCCGCGATGACTTCCGGTTAGCCCCGATGAGCAGACGTCTTTGGCGCCATCGCAGGGTCTCAAACGGGCCAGAAGCTGCCATTTCTCTTGCCGCGTCGGCGATACTGTCTATGGATGTCGGCCTCTCCTGGCTTGACCATGAACTGCACCGTCCAACCAGCTTCGACCTGGCCGGATTTGAGCTTCCGCTCGCGACGCCGAGCCGGAAGGGAGTGCCACGTCGACCAGGTCCCGGCGACAACGGACGCGGGATGCGTCAGGTTTCCTTGCGCGGATTGTACTTGCGCCCGGATTGGCTAAACGTCCACGCCTTGCGCGCGGTCGTGACGCTTGGTGGCACGCGCAGCCAATGGCACCTTCGCGAGCCGTCCGGCTGAGGTGTAGGGTTCATAAGCTCGATCATCACGATCGGCTCGTCGTCTCCGCCCGGGAAGTCGCGCCGCCACAGCGTGCCGTAGCGCTCGTCGCGGTCCAACTGCTCGCCTCCGGCGTCGCGGATGTAGGCTGCTGCACCGCTCACGTCTTCGCCATAGCGGTACCCCTCAATCATGACGCGGCGTATTTCAGCGTTTCGCTCGCCGTCGATCGCAGTCGTGCTGATGGTGTCGGGACGTTCAATGACATCGCCCGGGACCCGTACGCCGTGGGCGGCGTAAATCGTCCAGCCGTCGGGGTAGGCGACCGCCGGTCCGGTTTCACCATGCAGCCGCCCGTGGTCATCGCGATGAAGAATGTTGGGCCGTTCCGAGCAAATATTCTGATGCGGGAGCGCCCACCCTGCCGATTGCGCCAGTTCCCAACGACCGGACAGCTTGTCCGTCTCTTCGACCAGGCCGACCACGTCCCGGAGATAGCGATGTACTGCGAGCCATTCGGCGCGACCGATAGACGCTGTAAACGACGGCATCGCGGACGCTGTCCAACGCAGTCCGCGATGCTGTGCCAGACGTTGACCGTGACACCGAGCCAGATGCTCATCAAGATGCTGTCAATGCTGTTCCAGACGATGGGAGTCACGCGGTCCTTGACCCTGTCACTGACGCTGTACCAGACGCCGCTCCCGACGCTTTCCCACACGCTGTCCCCGCTGTCTCCGGCGCTTTCCAGGACGCTGTTCTCGACGCTCTCCGCGACGCCCCTGCTGATTTTTGTGTTCTTGTCGAGCATGTGGGGGGCGCGGATGGTCGCACGGGTTAGCCCCATCGACATGGGCGAGCCACACCACACGATCTTCGCGGCGGGGGGCGCAAGGCCGCCCTGACGGTACATCTCACGGATCGCCGCCTCAGCACGTGGCCGGTCGGCAGGATCGGTGCAGAGATTGATCAACGTCCACCTCGCGGCGTATTCCGCCCTGCGTGCCATTTGCTCGGGCGTTAGGCGTTGGATTTTCTTCGGCGACATGATTTGGACATCGGCCCGCGGCGAGAATGGTGTGTGTCATGGTCTCGAAAATTGCGCTGCAGTCAATGCCCGGGGACGCCGAGCGATGCCAGCAACGTCCGCTAGACTGTATGTCCCCCCACAAAATGAGGCGACTCACCCTCGATGTTGCGACGAGGGTTGCCCGGATGGAC
>NZ_JBVVPQ010000137.1:0-8060 GCF_055811695.1 Bradyrhizobium sp. MI1.3
GGGGCAAATGATTGCGGGGTGGGTCTACCCTCCCTCCTGTTAATTCAGGCTTCCCAGCCGCACCCCGCATCCCGGCGCGGAGACAATCAAAAAATAATATAGCACATCCCGCGCGCGCCGCCTGATACCATTTGTCCAACGGCAATTCCCACTTCCTTGAATGCTAAGGGGTGAGCGCCCCAATCGCGGCGTCGGCCTCTTCTTCCCCCGCGAGGGCGTATTGCGGGCGGACATAGCCGCCACGGCAGCGGAACGGAGGTTTAGCCGGAGTGCCGAACAGATCGATCTGCCCGATCAGCTGCGCCAGTTCCGGTAGCGGTTCGCTCTCGCCGCGCACATACGGATTCGCACTGCGATCATGGTCCGCGCCGGTAGGAAAGTTCGGTCCTGATAAAGATCAGCCATCTCGAAGATGCATCCCGTTGGGAGGCCGCGCCGATCACCGAGCCATGACAAACGAATGGCCCTGCCAGATCACAAAACAATATTGTGAGCGCCTTCGCCCCTGCTTACCGTATCTCGGTTACAGAGGGCGCCGAGAAGGCAAACCCCAATGCCAGAACCGAGACGACGCTTCGGACGATCGTCGGCCGTGCCTTGTGCCTTCAGGCTCTCCGCATGTGGCTACGACGGCTATCCGCCAAAAGCTGAGAAATTAGGGCAGTGGAGGCCATTCATACGCGAAGCAACTTCGTCACCTTAACGCACCGAAAGTAAAACCTTTCATCGCCGCCAACGCATTAACCAACTATTAACCAAGACCGGCGATCCTTAACCATTCAATAAGAACTATGAGCCGACCGCGATGGATGGGATTGCGAAGGCAACACGTCAATCTTTTCGGACGCGCAGCCGTTCTTACGTCGCGTTCATCCTTTGCCCGGTCGTTCCGATCGCAGCCCGGCTGGAAAACATAAACGCAGCCCGTGTGCTGGGTTCGGTCGCCACAGGTGCAGAGATCGTCGCCGGCGAGTCTATTCATCTTTACGGACTGCTTCGCGGCCGTGAGATGGCGGGTCCAGCGGCAACGCCACAGCGGATGTTCTGTCAAAAGATTCAAGCCGAGTGGTTGGCCGTCAACGGCTACTACCAGGCCGCGCAAGAAATAGACGTCCCCTTGTGCAATCGTCAAGCACAGGCGTGTTTGGAAGACACTAGCATAAAGATAACGCCGTTAAGCTGATTCGGTTCGGGAGATAACAATGGCCAAAGTTCTGGTTGTGACGTCTGGCAAGGGCGGCGTCGGTAAGACGACGTCAACAGCTGCGCTCGGTGTGGCGCTGGCGCAAAGGGGCGAAAAAGTTGTCGTCATCGACTTTGACGTGGGTCTGCGGAATCTCGACCTTATAATGGGGGCGGAACGACGGGTCGTGTTTGACCTCATTAATGTGGTGCAGGGCGTTGCAAAGCTCTCGCAGGCACTCATTCGCGATAAACGAATAGAAACATTGTGGTTGCTTCCTGCATCGCAGACCAGGGACAAGGATGCCCTGACCGACGAAGGGGTTGGAAATATTATCGCTGACCTGCGGACCAAATTTGACTGGATTCTCTGCGACAGCCCGGCGGGTATCGAGCGAGGGGCGTTGCTCGCGATGCGCTATGCCGATGAGGCGGTCATCGTAACCAATCCCGAAGTTTCATCGGTGCGCGACTCCGACCGTATCATTGGGATGCTTGATTCAAAGACAGTCAAGGCCGAGCGGGGCGAACGAGTAGAGAAACATCTACTGATTACCCGGTATGATTCAGCGCGCGCATCGCGTGGCGAAATGCTCAGCATCGACGATATTCTTGAAATTCTCGCGACGCCGCTGCTCGGAATCATTCCGGAGAGCCGGGAGGTTCTATTAGCGTCGAACGTTGGGTCCCCGGTTACTCTGAACAACGCCGCCAGTGCGCCGGCCCGAGCTTACACAGACGCGGTGCGTCGACTGATGGGTGAGAACGTCACGATGATCGTGCCAGGCGAGCGCAAAAGCTTGATGAATCGTTTACTCGGACGGAGGGCCGCATGATCAATTTGCTAAGGCTCATTGGTGGCCGTACTGCTTCCGCGCCTGTTGCACGGGAGCGGTTGCAGATCCTTTTGGCGCACGAACGCGGTTTGCGCGGCCAGCCTGATTTGCTGGGATTGCTGCGGGCGGAGATCCTTGCTGTGGTATCGCGGCATATCGTGGTCGATCCAGAAAAGATCACCGTCAAGATGAACAGGGGCGGGCACGTGTCGACGCTTGAAGTCGATATTGCGGTACCTAACCGTGTCGAGAGATCAGTCGCGACCGCGGCTAAATGATCGCCGGCAGCCCAGCGCAATCGCTGGCCGAGGTTCAGATCAAAAGAACCGCGAAAACGTCTGAAATTGCTCGCTTTAGGAGTGACGTGGCCCCTGGAGTCATAACCAACCTAACTTAGCCTGCGGTTATCGCCCGGTCAGGATCAGTCGATTGCCGTCCGGTTCGCTCTGGGAGAACAGCCGATGTCGGTTGAGATGCTGACATATGCCGCTCTAGCTACCCGCCTTAAAATCTCGCTAAAGGCTCTCGTTCGCTCGCCAGGGGACGTAGGTTTTGGGCGACTGCCGAGATGATGGCAACTAAGGAGACGACGGCAAGGGTTGAAGGTGAGGTGGCGGCGCTGCCGACCGGGGCCGAGTTGCCGGTTCGACTGACAGATGAAAAAGTCGCGAGCCGACTGGGAGCATCTAACCGCGACATAGTGTAAGCAGACCGCAAGGCGCATGCAGGTAGCAAATCGTGCCCCTCATTCCTGTCGAGCACCGGGAGGTAAACATGACCAATATCACAGATATTCGCGAGATGAAGGCGCGCATTGTCGTATTTGGCGTTGGCGGCGCGGGCGGTAACGCCATCAACAACATGATCGCGGCCGGTCTGCAGGGCGTCGACTTCATCGTCGCCAATACCAACGCACAGGCGCTCACCATGTCGATGGCAGGGCGCGTCGTCCAGATGGGCACTCAGGTAACCGGAGGCCTTGGTGCTGGCTCGCAGCCCGAAGTGGGGCGCGCCGCAGCGGAAGAAGCAATCGATGAGATCCGTAACCATTTGACGGGCGCGCGCATGGTATTTGTTACTGCCGGCATGGGCGGCGGTACCGGCACCGGGGCAGCGCCTATTGTCGCCAAGACCGCACGCGAGCTTGGCATTCTTACCATCGGTGTAGTCACTAAGCCATTCCACTTCGAGGGCCAACGCCGGATGCGCCTTGCCGACGCAGGCATCGCAGAGTTGCTCAAGGTCGTGGACACTCTACTGATCATCCCGAACCAAAACCTGTTTCGGATTGCCAACGAGAAGACCACGTTCACCAATGCCTTCGCTCTGGCCGATCAGGTGCTTTATTCAGGTGTGGCTTGCATCAGCGACCTTATCGTCAAGGAAGGTTTGATCAATCTCGATTTTGCCGACGTTCTCGCTATAATGCGCGAGAAGGGCAAGGCGATGATGGGCAGAGGCGAGGCTTCGGGCGAGAAGCGCGTGCTCAATGCTGCTGTGGCCGCGATCTCCAATCCCTTGATCGAGAATCCCTCGATCAAGCGCGCTAGTGGCCTCATAATCTCCATCACCGGCGGCAAGGACCTGTCGTTGTTCGAGGTTGACGAAGCCGCTACCCGCATTCGCGAAGAAGCCGACTCGGACGCCAACATCATCGTCGGCGCGTGTTTTGATGAAAGCCTCGAAGGTGTGGTCCGCGTTTCGGTGGTGGCGACCGGCATCGATAATCCCGATCCGAATTGCCAGACGCAACCGGCGGAGAGCTTACTCACAGAACTCGCCGGCAGGCTACGCAACGTCAGCCGTCACATCGCCGGCCGCATCGAGCGTAACGCACCGCTGCCGCGGCACTTAGAGAATCCGCCGGCTCTCCCAGCGGCCAACCACCCGGTAGGGCGGCCGGCAGACCCGAATGCGGAACATGCGCGCGATGCGGCTCCGGAAGGTCTCGATCGTACGGCCGCTCCTCTCCTGCGCGATATTTTATCGATGAAGACGTTCTCGCCATCCCGGCCTTCCTCCGCCGCAAGGCCAGCTGAGCGGACGCAACTCGCCTCTCAGGACGCTTCACAGAAAATAGCTCGGCTAAAAGTGGAAACTACCAGAGGTAGCTATCGAAATTCAATACGTAAGACTTGCTGCCTCAGAATGTGTCGAACGCGAGAGGTGTTGCTGCGAGGGGCGGCAACCGCGAGCCCGTGTGCTAGCGCCACTGTCGCACGGACCCTGTCGTTTCTGACAGGCGAGGAACCGCCAAGGTGTGGGCGGGCATGACCGCGACCAAAAAGACGAGGGCCGTGACTATGCCACGTTACTGCTTCGCGATTTTCCACAATAGAGAACGGGCGTCGAGACTGGAGCGCGATCGCTCTCCTGAATTTAGCGATCCAATGGAGCGCCCGTGCCGCTCGGGATATCGCCAGCGATGCCGACCACGATTACGCTAGCGGCCCTGCGAAGCTCCTGCTCGATCTGGATGCGCCGCTCCTCATGCATGTCCATCTCTGATGTGAGACAGTATGAAGCGCTGGGGTGATCTGCAAGGCCGCAACCTGACGCGACGTTCGGTTCGAACATTTCTCTAGGCGCGACTGTTGCGAGGCGATTACAGCAATTCGCGCGGTGGTTGTTAAGATGCAGAGGCTTGGAATCAAGAGATGAGAGTAGAGCGCCGGGGGGGGGTGAAGTGGATTTAGGATCTGGCGACAAGATGAAAGACCTCATGGAAAAATTGAACAAGCTCCGCGCCGATGCTGCGGATTTGGCCGTTATGAGCAGCCGAGCAAGCGACCCGCAAAAGCACGAACTCTTCCGACGCTTGGCAGATGAGCTCGCAATAGAGGCTCTTGTGCTTGAACAGGTCGTGAAGCGGCAAAGCACACGCTCAGCTCCGGTCCACATGGACAACGTGGTGCCTCTCACTGAAGGTCCTGAGCGGAACTGACCGCTTTTCCGAGCTGTGCGGATCCTGGAAATGGGCAATCCTCAGCGTCGCATTGTTGGTCGTAGTGGCCGCGGATACCTCAACACGCCACCTTGAACCCACCATAGCTGCTTGCCGATATCAGCACACATGCGCAGTCGATGACCGCGAAGGACAGCATTTCAAAGAACTGGCGCGGAGTCTCCTCGCGTATGGAACGCCTCGGCCCAACGTCCTTGACACGTCAACAACTTTGAGGCGCATTCTTGCATTTGATTTGAGGCAGTCGCAGTTCCCCGATCCTTTTAAAAAAGAACCCTGTTACCTGAAATAGACCCCGGTTTGGGACCGGAGGCTAAGTTGGAAAAGGGCCGCTCCGTTTGATAGACGGAGGGCATGATGACGAAGAAGACGAGACGGAAAATCGACGCGGCACTGAAGGCGAAGATTGCGCTGGAGGCGGTGCGGGAGCAGGCGACGGTGACCGAGCTGGCTCAATGCTATGAGGTGCACCCGAACCAGATCTATGCGTGGAAGAAACAACTTCTGGAACAGGCGGCGCGGGCCTTTGACGCGGGTGTTGGGCGGGAGAGCGAGGAAACGCGCGAACGCGAGATCGACAAGCTGCACGCCAAGATTGGGCAATTGACGGTGGATCGCGATTTTTTAGCACGGAGGTCCGGAAGATGAGCACACCGGACCGTCGAGAAATGCTCGATCGCGCCGACCAGGCGCTGTCGATCCGCCGGCAATGCATGTTGCTTGGCATCGCGCGCTCTGGGGTGGCCGCCACGGCCGGCTAACGACAACGACCTCGCCCTGATGCAGCGGCTCGACGAGCTGTTCACCGCCTGGCCATTCCTGGGCTCGCGGCGAATGATCGCGATGCTGAAGACTGAGGGGCTTCAGGTCAATCGCAAGCGTGTGCAGCGGTTGATGCGCAAGATGGGCATCGCGGCGCTGGGACCGAAGCCGAACACGACAAAGCCGGCGCCGGGCCACAAGATCTATCCCTATCTGCTGCGCAACATGACAATCGACCGGCCGAACCAGGCGTGGGCGGCCGACATCAGGTATCTGCCCATCGGGCGCGGCTTTCTCTATCTCGTCGCGATCATCGACTGGGCGAGCCGTGCGGTTCTGGCGTGGCGGCTTTGGAAGAGGCGCTGGCGAAGTACGGCACGCCGGAGATTTTCAACACCGACCAGGGCAGCCAGTTCACCAGCACGGCCTTCACCGGCGCGCTGGCGGGCGCAGGGATCAAGATCTCGATGGATGGCCGCGGCCGCTGGATGGACAACGTCTTCATCGAGCGGCTGTGGCGGTCGCTTAAGCATGAGGATATCTATCTCAAGGGCTATGCCGACGGCCGCGAGGCCAAAGCAGGGATCGCAAACTGGATCGCCTTCTACAACAATCGCCGCCTTCATCAGGCGCTCGGCTATCGCGCGCCGATGGCGGTCTGGCGCGAGCGGATGCGCACCGCGAAGGCTGTGGACATGGTGGACAACGCTGACGCGTTGAGCACATGCCCACAGCAACAGCAGCAGACAGAGTCTCTGGCAGCGTGATAGAAAGTGATCAGGAGCGGTCAGTTTCAACTAACAAATCGGCTCACGTGGTCCCGTTCCGCGGGTCCATTTCAGGTTCGCGGTCGCAAATCTCAACTTGCATCGTAATGCAATGACCATTCAATCGGTGGAGTTGCTCTCACAGATGAACTACCGAGTACAAAGAGATAATCGAAGCAGTTATCATCGCTTTAGTAAATCTGTCGACGTGCCCTTGCAGGCTATGATACTGCACAAACACGCCTTGATGGTCCAAGACCAGTGCGATAGTCGCAAGGATCGCTGCGCCAACGAACAAATATTGATCTTTGTGCGCGTGGCGAAGAGCGTAGCGCAGTCTGCTATCGACCACCTTGCCCCGGATCGTGCGGATCGCAAGTCCATGCTCGAAGACTTCGATCCTTCGAGAAACGCGGGGTAGCAGGCCTACCCTTTACTCGGTGAGCCCTAGTAGCTCGATAATCCGTTCAGCCCCCTCCTGCAAGAGTTCCAGTCGGCTGTAATAGAGGCGCCGTAGCATCATCCCGATCGTGTCTCGAACTACCCCCAGCACGGGCAGCATGCCGAGGCGAGACGCTGGACTGCCGTGAGCCAGAAAACAAGCCACGCCTCGATCAGGACGGCTGTGCAGATGCAGAGCAGCATCACGCACCGGTCAAATTCACAGCGCATGACAGTAATCGGCGGCAGGAACTTCGTTCGCGCTTTGAGGTAAAATCCAAGCACACTTGAGAAAACGGCAGTTGCCAATCGCGCATAAGGAAATCTCACGTCTGAAACAACGAGCAAATTGCTATCGAACTAACGGCTGTCCACTGGCAAAGAGCAACTTCCGACAGCATAGTGCAACCGCAGCAAATGTCGCGATCGGCCAGAAGCGACCAACAGGGGGATTCTAGCGCAAAAGGTACCTTCTATCTGGCTCCAGTCGAATAGAGGCCCGTGTTTTGGAATGCCACCCCGATGAAGTCTCCTTGTCGCCAGATGAGGCGACAAGGGTAGGTGGTGCGAACTTCATCGAAGGAAAGCGAAAACTCGGTCGGCAGAAGCGTGAGTCCATTAAGCTGAAGGCCAGCGCCTCTATTGGAGAGATCACGTACCAGGCAGGGCTCGGAGGTGATGTGTCCCGGAATTGAGAGAAAAACACCTCGCCGCACCGACTGCCTTTCAATCGACCGCCGGGAACAAGTCTTTCCTTCCCATTGACGGACCTTTTCTTGCAACTTCTTTAGCTCTCGGTACTGGCGTTCCAGACTCACGCGCTCCTCCGCTTTGTTGGCGCTTCCCACAGGTTCCGAAATGCAACAACCGCCGCGATAGTATATTAGAGCAATCCTGAGGTTGAGGGAATTCCGGACAACTACCGTTCGTGGCCCATCCCAATTTGGGCAGGGTCCTACTTAGAACAGCGTCGAAGCCCGACGGAGTCATCTAGGCCGCCAGAACCGGCGCGGCGTCGGCGCTCGGGCTGAGCAAACTGGTACGGCTGCTATCCCTGGTCCGGTTTGCGGTGCCAACGGGACAAACACGGCAATTGCAATGTCCGCC
>NZ_JBVVPQ010000138.1:0-7834 GCF_055811695.1 Bradyrhizobium sp. MI1.3
ATCTTCCGTGCCTCCTCATGCCGGGGGGAGTCGAGTTTCACGCAATTGAGGATGCCTAGCACGTCCTGAGGGTCCTCGGCATCGAACGTCGCGACGTGGCGATCTGCCAAACTCAAGTCTGATCGGCCGCCCGGGCCTGATTGGCTGCAAGCACCGCAAGCGCCTGCGACCGCAGTGAGGTGATATGTCGCTCGAACGTGTGCATTCCGTTGGGCCTGCCAGGTGGCGCCGCAAGCGATAGTGGCCAGCCCGTCCTTGAAGACTGAGGCTGGCCACCTTTGCTCCCGAGAGGCTGGAATTCTCAAGGTGCTCCCAATATGTATTCTGAGAAGAATTAGAGAGCACCTACCGGCACCGGTGATTGCCGCATCCCCGCGTGCCTGTCATATTAAAAGACTCGGCCTGCAACTGTTCGAGCTGGCTCCGCTCATAGGAGTAACGCCCGTCCTGGGGCCGAAGTTGTAGCGGCAATCCAAGCATTCACGGACTACGTCCCCAAGCCAAGCCATACACCGGCAGAAGCCGCCCACTGGTCACAGCGAACTGAAGGACAGCTGGCCAATTGGCGTTCCCAGGTTGAGGTTATCTGCGCAAAACGCTCGCCATGAAACTCGCAAAGATTAGGGTTGATGCGAAAGCACCAACATTCGACCAAAGCAATAGTCGTCGTGGCGGAGCCGGGCAATGCCGCCGATGCTGAATTGCGCGTGAAAACCGGACATCAGCGGGCGCTTGGCTGCACGTCTACCTCCACCGCGCGGACATTCGCAGCGACATCGATCGGGCCGAGCGAGGCGCTGAATGCGACCAGCGTAGCCCCGAGCGCCCAAGGCGTACCGGCAATCACGAGCCAAGGAAAGATGAGTGCAAGGCCGAACCCACCGATCAGAATGATAGCTTTACTGCCGTAGCGCGCACTCGACAAGCCGATCAAAAGCACCGCAACGACCGAGCCAAAACCCAGGAATAGCAGCAGAAAGCCGAGAACGCCCTCATCGACCGCCAATCGCTCCTTCACGAACGGCACCAGCGGCCCCAGGGCGCCATACCAAAACCAGCGGCAAAAAATGCTAGACGCGTTGCAAGTCGCGCGGCCGGCCGATCCGCAGACATCGTTTAGAAACTCCGGAGCAAATTGCTGGCGAGCGCAGCCATGTAGGGCAATCGAAACGGAATAGTCCACCCGCCAAAAATGAGGGGCACTGCGCACAAGCTCTTGGTCTGTTCAACTTTCTCACGCGCCGGGCCCGATCGCCTCTGTATCAGCCTATCGGACCGTGGACCTGAGAGCCGGCTCCGCAAGTTTGAACAGGTCGATAAGTGGAGTTTCTGCCTGACAGCGGGCACGCTGGTGCCTGCGAATCAGGAGCGACGATGCTCTTCAAAAACGCCCGAACTTCATTCGCCGACAGGCGCGTCGATCTGTATGCTTCAGGGAAGGCATGGGTGCACAGCCGCCATCGCACGCCGCATTTCATGGTTTTGTAGTTCGTTCGTAGTGTCGTCGAAATGCACGATGCGCGCGAGCATCCCCATGATTGTTTCGTCGTGACGCGTCGATCCGTTACAGGGTCCGCACGCCGGAAAGCTGTAACCCACCGGCCACTGCCTGGCGTCGAAGATACCCCGCGCCGGAACGTGGTCCTCCGTTTGGCTCGGAGTATCACCGCCACAAAAGCAGCAAACAGGGTGAGCAGCCAGAAACGCTTGCTTGCGCCGTCTCCTCTCTCCCAGATTGAGTCCCGGATAGTAGGGGTTTGGGGTAGCGCCGGCGGGTGAGGTTTGGCATGTGCCCATTTGAAGCGGAGCCGGTGACTCGCGGCAATCCGGCACGACCCGGATCGTATCCCGACCTAAACGTCGCGCGACGCCAAAGGCTGGTCGAGCGGCCCCTTCCAATCTGTAAAGTCGTACCCGCTCCACCATCGACGGAGTGTTGCTTGCATTCCTTGCACTCGAAACGGCCGTTGCCTACGACCGGCCGCTCTACCTGGATAGCGCTGGGAAGCGCCCCGCAAAACAAGCAACTAAAAAAGACGCGCATTAGTCATCCCAGGTCGAGTTGCACCCGGTCGTTGGGTCAACGGGAGGGCCTTAATAGAAAAGGGCGCTTTGTATCCTGCGAATTCAGGCCAAAAGTTTGTGAACTTGGGCCAAACATAGCCGTGATCATGATGCGGCGAGCGTTAGATTAAGTTTAAAGGCTTTCTTTACCCTCACTCAGGTTCCGGCCAACCGGTTATAGCCAGGCGGGGGCTTTCGCGCTGATAGTAGTCAGACTGCCGCTGCTGGGGGCCAAACGGAGTTGTCCGAATGGGTGTCGCAGGCTGGCGCTTCGCGCGGGTGAAGAGAACTGTTATTGGACGGCCAGCCGTTATCGCTGTGCTGGAGAAGCTGCCGCTTATCTGCCCGTTGGTGCTTGCAACTGTCTCGCTGCTTATGATCGGGATCGCACTCTACCGCGATTTGCAGTGAGGGGGGCTTGCTGACCTGGCTCATCGAGCAGAACAGTTTGTCGAGGTGTTCGGCCAACTCAGCCTCGGCGCGGGTGTCGGCCGGCTCAATGACGTGCCGCCGCCGTTGCTGGCGCTTGTAGCGTTACCGGAGCTTGAGGCCGAGCTACTCGCTGTGGAGAGTGCGCGGTCCCGATCAGCCGGCTCTTTTTTGAAACTCTCGCGCCATCACCGCCGTACCTCTTCGCCTGGGAATTTCCTGCTGTTCGGGCCAGTGCGTAAGCCAATCGCCCCCCGGTCAACATACTCGACCGGGGGGCGTTGTGCGTTTGTGTCTGATGGGTCAGATCGTCTTCTTCCGGCGCGCTTCAGCGGCTGTCGCATTTCAGAGTCCACCGGACCAGGGTGCGTGCTGCGCGCGCGGTGCCTTCTCCCGTCGCAGCCGGCGCAGGTCGCGGACTTCGGGTGGCGGGACGTAGTCGTATATCAGGTATTTTTCTCCGTCGACCAGCGCCGGCACCAGAGCCAGGCTAACCCGGACGTGCTGCACCGGGCCGTAACCGGATAACGTCGGCATCAGGATGACCATGCTCGGTGCCATGGCGGCGCAAGTGAGCGCGTCGCGACGTTACTCAAGTCGGGCAAGCATGGCCGCCGGAAGGCTCGCCAGATCGCGGCGCGACTCCGTAATGGGTTATTTGGCGCGCGGCGTGGACGATCCTTCAAAAACAACTGGCGTTGCGCGGCGTGCATTCACTGGCGCCATCTGACTACGATGAGATCGTAGAGCACTCGGTGGAGCAGCTCAGGGAGCTGGAGCTTAGCTTGGCTGCACGCGAATTGGCTGGCAAGTCAGAGCCGGAGTGACTAAGCGCGGCCGACGCAAGCCCGGCTCCGTGTCCGGTCTGCCTCCGGTTGTGTTGCAAAACGCCGGTTGAGACGACTCGCGAACTGTGATTCCGTTGGTTTGAGGCGGCATTTGCGGGAGCAGCGGATGTTAGGTCGGCAGGAGAGCGGTCAGGGCCACTTCTTTTACTCCTTTGATCTCGACAAAGTGGTGCTGGTTGATCACCTGGTACGGCAAATCGACGGTTTTCTGGACCTGAGTTGGGTGCACAACGAGCTCGCTCCATTCTACTCCCACACTGGCCGGCCTTCGATTGATCCGGTGCTCATGATCCGGATGCTGGTCTTGGGCTACGTATTTGCACTTCGTTCCGAGCGTCGGCTCTGCGCCGAGGTCCAGGTCAATCTGGCTTATAGATGGTTTTGCAAGCTCGGCATCGAGGATCCTATCCCTGATCACTCGGTGTTTTGCCGGGCGCGGCGCGAACGCTTCCGTGAGAGCGATGCCTTACGCCGGGTTTTTGAACGTGTAGTGGCGCTGTGTATTTCGGCGGGGCTGGTCGGAGGCGAAGCGTTCTCAGTCGATGCGAGCCTGATCAAGGCTGATGTGAACAAGACTAGGCGACTTCCCGGCGACCAGCCTATTACCTGGCCAAAGGCGGAGGAAGCATCCCATGCCGTGCGCGAGTACATCGCAGCGCTTGATGCCACCGACGGCGATGAAGACGGCGGCGGTTCAAGTGAACGCAGCCGTCGCCGCAAGCCTCCCAAGGAAGTCTCGCTCACCGATCCACAAGCAACATGGGTTACGAGGCCGGGCGTGGATCCATTCTTTGCTTATGATGCGAACTATCTGATCGACAACAAGGCCGGGATCATCCTCGATGCGGTAGGCACGCGCGCGAACCGTGCGGTTGAGATTGCTGTCACCCAGATCATGGTGGACCGTGTTGAGAGTCGCTTCGATCTGCGCCCCAAGAGATTGGCAGGCGACACGGCTTACGGCGCGGTCAGATTGCTCAAATGGTTAGTGGATCGCAAGATCACGCCGCACGTTCCGGTGTGGGACAAGTCGGCACGCCCCGATGGCACCTTTAGCCGAGCGGACTTCGTCTTCGACAAAAAGCGCAATGTCTATGTTTGCCCGGGTGGCGCGGAACTGACCAGCACCGGCAATATCGATCAAGGTCACATCGTTTACTACAGGGCCAGCAAGAGCGATTGCTCTGGCTACGCCTTGAAGCCCAAATGCACGACGGCGGTCGTGCGCAAAATTACGCGTGACGTCAACGAAGATGTGCGCGATCATGTCCGTGCGCTGGCCAATACGGAAGCCTTCGAGCAATCGCACCGCGAGCGCAAAAAGGTCGAGATGCGGTTTGCTCATATGAAACGCATTCTCAGGCTCGACCGGCTTCGGCTGCGGGGCCTGAATGGCGTCAGGGACGAAGTGCTGCTCACAGCCACCGCGCAGAACCTGAGGCGGCTGGCCAAGCTAATCTGCCGTCCCCCGCCACAACTGGCAGTCGCGTGCTGAAATCCACCAGCAAAACGGAAACCGCCGACACCCCGTACCAAAAAAACCGCCGAAACTCCAAAGCCAAGCTCGCCCCCAAGTCAGAAACGAGTTTTGCAACACAATCCCTCCAATAGCCGACATTGCACGGACCTCACGCTTGTTCGGCTAAAGACAACGTCGGATCCTCACGGTCGGCAAGGCGCCGACCGGCCGCTATCAACTCAAGATGATGAACGGCAAGGGGCCGGAGACGCGCGACTTCGACAGGTCGGCGACAATCCGCTTCAGCTTCCCGTTCTCTTCCTCAACCTGACGCAGCCGCTTCATCTCCGAGGGCATCAAGCCTGCATACTTCTTCCACCAGTTGTAGAAGGTTGCCTCGCTGATCCCGGCCTTGCGGCAGACCTCGGCCACCGCCGAGCCGTCTTCAGCCTGCTTCAGCACGAATGCAATCTGCGCCTCTGAAAACTTCGATGCCTTCATGGAATTCTCCTCTCCCCATCAGGGGATCATAAGTGGAAAATTCCAGTTCAAACTGGCCTAATTTGGCGGGGGCACGTCAGTAGCTATCGGATTTCAATACGTAAGGCTTGCTGCCTCAGAATGTGCTCGAACGCGAGAGGTATTGCCGCGAGGGGCGGCAACCGCGAGCCCGTCTGCTAGCGCCACTGTCGCACGGACCCTGTCGTTTTTGACAGGTGAGGAACCGCCGAGATGTGGGCGGGCATGCTCGCGACCAAAGGACGAGGGCTCCGACTATGCGACGCTACTACTTCCCGATTTTCCACAATAGAGAGACACAGGCGCACGACACGGGAGCGCAGATCGCTCTGCTGAATTTAGCGGTCCAATGGGGCGCCCGGTGTCGCTCGGGATGTCGCCAGCGATCCCGACTACGATTACGCTAGCGGCGCCACGCAATCGTGGTCGACGCCTCCGTTGCTGAGATCGCTCGGCATGCGTCGGTGGTGTCGGCGGAAAGACCCCCAAACTGCCGAAGCGCCTTGTGGCCTCAGTCAACGACCTGAGGCGCGGCGGGTGTTGTCCTAAGCAGCTTAACCGCCCGAGTGGGTTGAACGACCGGTCCTGGGCATCATGCAACCGAAGTTTAGACCAGGCAGCCACTAGCAAACTTTCTGAGCGGCTTGATCCGGTTTATCATACCCGTTTTAAGTCGTCACTGAGGTAGGAAGGTGTAAGGGCAAGTCTGAGCGAGCGCGGACACTCGCTGTTGCAAATCAGTGATTTCATATTTCACGTCATGCACCACCGGCAAGATCAGCCGGTTCTTTTCGGCGCTGCACGCATAAGTGCTTTCGAGAGTTTCTTCTTCAGCCGTGACACGTTGAAGGTAACAGGGTTCTTTTTTAGAAGGATCGAGGACTGCGGCTGCCTCAAAACAAATGCACCTCTAAGTTGCTGACGTGTCAAGGACGTTGGGCCGAGGCGTTCCATACGCGAGGAGACTCCGCGTCAGTGCTTTGAAGTGCTGTCCTTCGCGGTCATCGACTGCGCATGTGTGCTGATATCGGCAAGCAGCTATGGTGGGTTGAACGTGGCATGTTGAGGTATCCGCGGCCACTACGACCAACAATGCGACGCTGAGGATTGCCCATTTCCAGGATCCGCACAGCTCGGAAAAGCGGTCAGTTCCGCTCAGGACCTTCAGTGAGAGGCACCACGTTGTCCATGTGGACCGGAGCTGAGCGTGTGCTTTGCCGCTTCACGACCTGTTCAAGCACAAGAGCCTCTGTTGCGAGCTCATCTGCCAAGCGTCGGAAGAGGTCGTGCTTTTGCGGTCGCTTGCTCGGCTGCTCATAACGGCCAAATCCGCAGCATCGGCGCGGAGCTTGTTCAATTTTTCCATGAGGTCGTTCATCTTGTCGCCAGATCCCAAATCCATCTCACCCCCCGGCGCTCTACTCTCATCTGTTGATTCCAAGCCTCTGCATCTTAACAACGACCGCGCGAATTGCTGCAATCGCCTCGCAACAGTCGCGCCTAGAGAAATGTTCGAACCGAACGTCGCGTTAGGTTGCGGCCTTGCAGATCAGCCCAGCGCTTCATACTGTCTCACACCAGAGATGGACATGCATGAGGAGCGGCGCATCCAGATCGAGCAGGAGCTTCGCGGAGCCGTCATGGCCGATTTTATCGAGCTGCACTACGCGGCCTTGGTTTCGCTCAAACACGATGCATCATCCGGTTCGAAGCGCGGCGCGCTGGAAAACAGGATTTGGAGGCATGTTCCGCCGGAGGTGCTTATTCCGACGGCAGAAGAAGCCGGATCATCGCGCTCGGAGGCCCGCTTTTTCGCCGCGCCCGTTTGGATGCCAGTTGGACGGCACGACCGTAGCGCTCGCGCGGGCGGCACTGGTCAGGGTTGCGGCGCGGGTGATTGTAGTTTGCCGGCCAGGCATTGGGTCGCTCGGGCTGGTTCATGTTTTCCTGGGTCACGGTCCTCTCCGAGATCGCGCAGCGCCTCACGATGATGTCCGGGCCGGGCGCCTCAAGGTTTGCAGGGGGAGGGCCGAGGCGTGACCAGCCGAATGAACGAGGTCGCCTCAACAGCTCGGCCCATGCGAGAATGGCGTTGCTGGTGAGCTCGCTGCCGTTGTCGCTGACCACCACGCTGGGCTTGCCACGCTCGATCATCAGCCGGTCTAGTTCCCGCGGGGCTGCGGGTAATCCTTAGGGCGGAGACATTGGCTAGAAGGCATGCCAAAGCACCTACCTGGGTTGGCAGGTTGCTAACTATCCTGCCGTGCGTAGACTTCTCGAGCGACGATTTAGCGTTAATAAGATCACGTTGCAATCTCAAACCGTGCTTTCGGCTGCTTGCAGAGGGCATCCTTCGATGAATCTACATCCATCCAGCTCACGTCCTATCGGTCCTGCGCCTTCAATTTACAGCTCTGCGCTCGGAAGCGGCATCATGAAGGCTGAGCCGGGCATCACCTCGGCGCATGCGAGCATTCGGGCAAGAACCGTCTGGACGATTGTCCTCGGCTTTGCC
>NZ_JBVVPQ010000139.1:0-7785 GCF_055811695.1 Bradyrhizobium sp. MI1.3
ATGGGTCCTGGCTTTCGCCAGGACGACGAGGAAACAGGAGGATCCGATGGATCTCGCATTCACGAAAGAAGAGCAGGCGTTTCGCGAGGAAGTGCGGTCATTCTTCCGCGACAACGTGCCGCCGGATACCCGGCGCAAGCTGGTCGAGGGCCGCCACCTCTCGAAGGACGAGATGGTGACGTGGTGGCGCATCCTCAACAAGAAGGGCTGGGGCGTCAGCCACTGGCCCAAGCAATATGGCGGCACCGGCTGGACCTCCGTGCAGCACTACATCTTCAACGAGGAGCTGCAGTCCTATCCGGCGCCGCAGCCGCTCGCCTTCGGCGTCAGCATGGTCGGTCCCGTGATCTACACCTTCGGCAATGAAGAGCAGAAGAAGCGGTATTTGCCCCGCATCGCCAATGTCGACGATTGGTGGTGCCAGGGTTTCTCCGAGCCCGGCTCCGGCTCCGACCTCGCCTCGCTGAAGACGAAGGCCGAGCGCAAGGGCGACAAGTGGATCATCAACGGCCAGAAGACCTGGACCACGCTCGCCCAGCACGCCGACATGATCTTCTGCCTCTGCCGCACCGACCCGTCCGCCAAGAAGCAGATGGGCATCTCCTTCATCGTGTTCTCGATGAAGTCGAAGGGCGTCACCGTGCGCCCGATCCAGACCATCGACGGCGGCGCCGAGGTCAACGAAGTGTTCTTCGACGACGTCGAAGTGCCCTACGAGAACCTGATCGGCGAGGAGAACAAGGGCTGGGATTACGCGAAATTCCTGCTCGGCAATGAGCGCACCGGCATCGCCCGCGTCGGCGTCTCCAAGGAGCGGCTGCGCCGCATCCGCGACCTCGCCGGCAAGGTCGAATCCGGCGGCAAGCCGATCATCCAGGACGCGGCCTTCCGCGACAAGCTCGCGGCCTGCGAGATCGAGCTCAAGGCGCTCGAGCTGACGCAGCTCCGCGTCGTCGCCGACGAAGGCAAGCATGGCAAGGGCAAGCCCAATCCGGCGTCGTCAGTGCTGAAGATCAAGGGCTCCGAGATCCAGCAGACCACCACCGAACTGCTGATGGAAGTGATCGGCCCGTTCGCGGCACCCTACGACGTGCACGGCGACGACGGCTCGAACGAAGCCATGGACTGGACCGCACAGATCGCGCCGAGCTACTTCAACAACCGCAAGGTCTCGATCTACGGCGGCTCCAACGAGATCCAGCGCAACATCATCGCCAAGGCGGTGCTGGGGCTGTGATCGATTGAATACAGGACGCTGTCGTCCCCCGCGAAGGCGGGGGACCCAGTACGCCGCGGCGGTCATGAGTACGACGGGCCGCTGCGTTTACTGGATCCCCGCCCCAGTGCGCAATTGCGCACAAGGCGGGGATGACATTTGAGGGTGAGGCGACGGCAGGGCAATCCCGCCGATTTGGAGAGAGACATGGATTTTGATCTGAACGAGGAGCAGCGGCTTCTCAAGGAAAGCATCGACGGCCTCTTGACCGATTCCTACGATTTCGAGAGCCGCAAGAAGTACATGAAGGAAAAGGGCGGCTGGAGCAAAGCCGTTTGGGGCAAACTCGCCGAGCAGGGCCTGCTCGGTCTGCCCTTCGCGGAGGCCGATGGCGGCTTCGGCGGCGGCGGCGTCGAGACCATGATCGTGATGGAAGCGCTCGGCAAGGCGCTGGTGCTCGAGCCTTATCTCGCGACCGTCGTGATCGGCGGCGGCTTCCTGCGCCATGCAGGCAGCGATGCGCAGAAGGCCGCGCATGTGCCCGGCATCGTCGACGGCAGCAAGACGCTCGCCTTTGCGCAGCTCGAGAAGAACTCGCGGTACGATCTCTTCGACGTCACCACGACGGCGAAGAAGAGGGGTGATGGTTGGGTCATCGACGGCGAGAAGTTCGTCGTGCTCAACGGCGAGAACGCAGACACCCTCATCGTGACCGCGCGCACCAGGGGCGAGCGCCGCGACAAGAGCGGCATCGGCGTGTTCCTGGTGCCGGCCAACGCCAAGGGCGTCGCCAAGAAGTCGTATCCGACCCAGGACGGCCTGCACGCCGCCGACATCACCTTCACCGGCGTCGAGGTCGGTGCCGACGCGGCGCTCGGCAATCCCGACGATTCGCTCGCGCTGATCGAGCGTGTGGTCGACGAAGCCCGCATCGCGCTCTGCGCCGAAGCGGTCGGCCTGATGGACGAGTCGCTCAAGACCACGGTCGAGTACATCAAGACGCGCAAGCAGTTCGGTGTCGCGATCGGCTCGTTTCAGTCGCTGCAGCACCGCGCCTCCGACATGTTCGTCGCCACCGAGCAGGCGCGATCGATGTCGATGTTCGCGACCATGGCTGCTGATTTCGAGGACGCCAAGGAGCGCAGCAACGCCGTTGCCGCGGCCAAGGTGCAGATCGGCAAGTCGCTGAAGTTCGTGGGGCAGCAGGCGATCCAGCTCCACGGCGGCATCGGCATGACCATGGAGGCGAAGATCGGCCATTACTTCAAGCGCCTGACCATGATCGAGAACTCGTTCGGCGACACCGACTACCATCAGCGCCGCGTGGCGGATGGTGGCGGGTTGATCTAGGGCTCTCCACCGTCATTGCGAGCGAAGCGAAGCAATCCAGAGTCTTTCCGCGGAGACGGTCTGGATTGCTTCGTCGCTACGCTCCTCGCAATGACGGAGTACGCGGCCTCAACGGAGCAACAACAATGAAAAACACCCCGTTCGATCTCACCGGCAAGGTCGCCGTGGTCACCGGCTCCAGCCGCGGCATTGGCCGCTCTTCCGCCGAACTGCTCGCAAAGCTCGGCGCCAAAGTCGTGGTCTCCTCGCGCAAGGCCGATGCCTGCCAGGACGTCGCCGACGGCATCAAGGCGGCCGGCGGCGAGGCAACCGTCATCCCCTGCAACATTGCGCGCAAGCAAGAGGTCGAGGCGCTGATCGCGGGCACGATCAAGCACTACGGCAAGATCGACATCCTCGTCTGCAACGCCGCCGTCAACCCGTATTACGGCCCGCTGCTCGACATCACCGACGAAGCCTTCGACAAGATCATGGGCTCGAACGTCAAGAGCAACATCTGGCTCTCCGCGCTGGCGATCCCGCAGATGGCCGAGCGCGGCAACGGCTCCGTCGTCATCATCTCCTCGATCGGGGGCCTGCGCGGTTCGACCGTGATCGGCGCCTACGGCATCTCGAAAGCCGCTGACTTCGCGCTGTGTCGTTCGCTCGCCGGCGAATGGGGCCCGAAAGGCGTCCGCGTCAACTGCATCGCGCCCGGCCTCGTCAAGACCGACTTTGCCCGCGCGCTGTGGGAAGACGAAGCAAATCTAAAGCGCCGCACCGCCACCACCCCGCTGCGCCGCATCGGCGAACCCGACGAAATCGCAGGCGCGGTGGCCTACCTCGCCTCGGATGCTTCGAGCTTCATGACCGGACAGACCATCGTCATCGACGGCGGCGTGACCACGGCGGCGCCGTAGCCGCCGCTCCTCCGCTACGGGCGGCGCTCGGCCAAGGTGCGTTCGATGGCGCTCTCGATGGCGCGTACGACGATCAGGGCCGAACGTTCGTCGAGATGCACGCCGTCGTCCCAACGCAGCTCGCGTCGCGGCGGATCGATCGGCAGCCAAAGCGCGCGATCCGGGAAGGCTTCGTCGACGATCTCGTTGGTGATCCGGACCATGCGCGAGCCTTCGATCTCCGGCGCAAACGGAACGTGAATCAGAAACACGCGGGTGCCGCGCCGCTGCAGTTCCTCGATGAGCTGTCTGACGTGGACCACATTCGCGCGTACCGGCACGGTCGGGTCAGCTTCGTTCATCTGCTCCAGCGCGCGGTCGAGATAGACCTTGTTGTCGAACGTGCCCGGCGGCTGGCTGAGCAGGCGATCCCGCTCGGCGCGCGCCCGGGCGGGATCGGGTTCACCGTGTTTCCAGCTTTCATAGCCCGCGACCGCTGTTCGCACCGGGCGCAGCAGCAGCGCTTCGGTGCGCGCGCCGCCGGAAAATTTCTCGATCAGCGCGCTATCCGGCTCGCGCGTCAGGACATTCGTCTCGATCAGCACGATCTTCGGCGGGGTCGGTCGGTTCGCGACGATCTCGAGACCCGTCACCGGTGAGCCGCCCGCCAGCGAAAGATTGCGGACGCGCGGCGGCGAGAAATACTCCTCCTTGAGGCGCCAGGCGACCGAGCTGCCGACCAGCACGATATCAGGCGTGGGATCCCGCACATAGCGGTTGAGGCTGACGAGGCTGCCGCCGCGGGTCGTGACCGCCGGCTGCTGCAGGGCCGAGCCGAAGCGCGCCGTGGTGAAGGCGCAGGCCAGCAGCAGCGCGGCTGCCGCCACCGCGCACTTGATCAGCCATGAAAGCGAAAAATCCTGCTGCATGTCAGAACTGGAAGTAGATGAAAGTGCTGTCGGGCCCCGCCTCGAGACAGGCGAGCGCTGCGAGCGCGCCATAGAGATACGGCTCCCATCGCCGCAAGCGGCCTTCGACGAACGCGCCGATGCCGATATGCTGGATGATAACAGGCAAGGCGTAAAGCAAAGCCAGATTGGTGAACAGTTTTGGTGGATTGGGCGCGTCCGTCGCCATGAACATTCCCTTGAGATAGCTGAGCGCGTGGTCGAAGTTCGGCAGCTTGAAGAAGATCCAGAGCATCGTGACGCAGAAGAACACGATGCCCATCCGGATCACCCGCACCGCGGGGCTTCGATCGCCCAGCAGCTTCAGGAACGGTCGTTCGATCACGAGCAGAAACCCGTGCGCCATCCCCCACAGCGCGTAGCTCAGGCTTGCACCATGCCAGAGACCGCCAAGCGTCATCACGATCATCAGGTTGAGAGTGGTTCGTGCCGGTCCATGACGGTTGCCGCCGAGCGGAATGTACAAATAGGTCCTGAGCCAGCTCGACAATGAGATGTGCCAACGCGTCCAGAACTCCGAGAATGAAATCGAGATGTAGGGCAAATTGAAGTTCACGGGCAGGCGATAGCCGAACAGCAGGCCGAGGCCGAGCGCAATCGCCGAGTAGCCGAAGAAGTCGGCGTAGATCTGGTAGCTGTAGAGGAACACCAGCAGCCAGCGGTCCTGCGTGCGCAGCGTCTCGTAGAGCGGGAAGTCCATATAGGACGTCATCTCGTTGAGATTGTTCGCCACATACAGCTTGAAGAAATAGCCGACCAGAATCCACTTCGCGGCCTCGACGAAGGCGACGTCGCCGATCCGCTTGGGAACGATCTGCGGCATGAACTGGGCCGCACGCGTGATCGGGCCGGACACCAGCTGCGGAAAGAAGATGATGTAGAGGAACACCTCGCGCAAGCGCACGGTGCGCTTCTCGCGCGTCAGATCGACCAGCAGGCTGATGTTGTGGAACACGAAGAACGAGATGCCGATCGGCAGCGGCAGCCGCAGCAGGAAGTCGATCGGCGCGGAGCCGGTCAGATGGGCCGCGGCGGCGTCAACGAACAGGAACTTGTATTTGAAGAACGCCAGCAGGCCGAGATTGAAGACGATGCCGGCCGGCATCCAGAAAGTTCGGTTATCAAACGCAAGCACGAGGCAGAGATAGGTGCCGAGCACCGCAACGAGCAGCAGCGGCAGCAGCTCGGGCTGGCCGAAGCCATAGAAGAACACGCTTGCGAGGACGAGCAGCGGGACCTGGAAGCTGCGCAGCGAAGGCAGGTAATAGACGCCAAAGACGATCGCGACGAAGACGCCGAACTGAAAAGAAGTGAAGGTCATGCCGCCCCATCTGCCCGCCCGGCATGTAGCATTTTCGCATTCTCCGTCCTAGTCCGGTGTCCCCCCCCGCTCCAGGGCAGTGGCATATGAAATTCAAAAGGACCGCGCCGCTTGCTCCGCCTCTCCCGCTTGCGGGAGAGGCCGACGCGCCCCGGGCGATGCGAAGCATCGTCCGCGCGCGGCGGGTGAGGGCTCTCACCCCTTGGGGATTCCCTCCGCAATTCTCGACAATCCCATTGCGGAGACAGCCCTCACCCCAGCCCTCCCCCGCAAGCGGGGGAGGGAGCGCACTGCCGATGCCGCCGCCCCCCCCCCGGGGAGGATCAACGCCGGCGCCTTGACCTGCTGCCGGCAATCCCGTTTTCTCTGCCCCAACACAACAACCCCTCCTCACGGGAACACGCCAAGGGCAAGCTGCCATGTCTTTCGTCCTCGCCATCGACCAGGGCACCACCTCCTCGCGCGCGATCGTGTTTCGCGGCGACATATCCATTGCGGCAAAGGCGCAAGCCGAGTTTCCGCAGCATTTCCCCGCCTCGGGCTGGGTCGAGCACGAGCCGGAGGACATCTGGACCTCGACCGTGACGGTCTGCCGCGAGGCGATCGCGCAAGCCGGCATCAGCGCAAAGGACATCGCCGCGATCGGCATCACCAACCAGCGCGAGACGACCGTGGTGTGGGATCGCGCCACCGGGCAGGCCGTGCATCGCGCCATCGTCTGGCAGGACCGCCGCACCGCCGACATCTGCGCGAGACTGAAAGCCGACGGCCGCGAGCCCGTGATCTCGCAGAAGACCGGCCTGATCATCGATCCCTATTTCTCCGGCACCAAGGTCGCCTGGATTCTCGACCACGTCCCCGGCGCGCGGGCGCGTGCCGCGCGCGGCGAATTGATGTTCGGCACCGTCGATTGCTATCTGCTGTGGCGCCTCACCGGCGGCAAGGTGCATGCCACCGACGCCACCAACGCCTCGCGCACGCTGTTGTTTAACATCCACACCGGGCAGTGGGACGACGAGCTCTTGGAGATCATCGGCGTGCCGCGCTCGATGCTGCCCGAGGTGAAGGATTCCTCAGCCCGCTTCGGCGAGAGCACGCCGGATCTGTTCGGCGGCGCGATTGCGATCTCCGGCATCGCCGGCGACCAGCAGGCCGCGACCATCGGCCAGGCCTGCTTCCGTCCGGGCATGATGAAATCCACCTACGGCACCGGCTGCTTCGCCCTGCTCAACACCGGCACCACGCCCGTGGCCTCGAAGAACAAGCTGCTCACCACCATCGCCTACCAGCTCGGTGGCAAACGCACCTACGCGCTCGAAGGCTCGATCTTCGTCGCAGGTAGCGCGGTGCAGTGGCTGCGCGACGGCCTCGGCATCATCAAGCACGCCGCCGAGACCGGACCTCTCGCCGATCAATCGGATTCGATGCAGAGCGTCTATCTCGTCCCGGCCTTCGTCGGCATGGGCGCGCCGTACTGGAATCCGCGCGTGCGCGGCGCGCTGTTCGGCCTCACCCGCAACACCGGCCCGGCCGAGCTTGCCCACGCCGCTCTGGAAAGCGTCTGCTACCAGACCTTCGACCTCTGGGCCGCGATGCGGGCCGACTGGCCGAGCTCGGAGGTGGCGAGCGTGGTCCTCCGCGTCGATGGGGGCATGACCGCATCCGACTGGACCATGCAGCGCCTCGCCGACCTGCTCGACGCGCCGGTCGACCGCCCCGTGATCCAGGAGACGACGGCACTGGGCGCCGCCTATCTCGCGGGTCTCGAGGCCGGCGTCTATCCCGAACCGACCAAGTTCGCCGACAACTGGCGCCTCGAGCATCGCTTCAAGCCGAACATGAGCCAGGCGACGCGCGAGCGGAAGCTGGCGGGCTGGGCGAGGGCGGTGAAGGGCGTGCTGGCGAGCGACGAGGGCGAGGGTTAGGCCGATCTCGTAGCCCGGATGGAGCGCAGTGAAATCCGGGGTTCTCTGGAAGCGATTACCCTGACGCCGCGATGAACGAGGCGTATCCACAAACTCCGCCGTCGTCCTGGCGAAAGCCAGGACCCAT